>NZ_JBHTSF010000149.1:0-21170 GCF_042795295.1 Streptomyces sp. NPDC056486 | reverse complement strand
GCGGAGGACGCCGGACCTCCGCCCCGCCGTCTTATCCCTGTCCGCTCATCCCTGTCCGCCGTCCCATCTTCGTCAGCCGTCTTATCTCCCCGCGCGTTCGCCGCGTGTACGACAGGAGGCAGCCGTGCCCCATTCCCCTTCTTCCTCTTCTACTGGTTCTTCTGATGCTCCGGGTGGCGGTCTTACGGGGGTGTGGCTGATCGGGGCGCGCGGTTCGGTCGCCACGACGGCTGTCGCGGGGTGCGCGGCGGTGACGGCCGGACTGCACCCGCCGACCGGCATGGTCACGGAGACCCCGCCGTTCGCGGACTGCGGTCTGCCAACGTTGTCGTCGCTCGTCTTCGGCGGCCACGACACGGTGGAGTGCCCGCTGCCCAAACGGGCGGAACAGCTGGCCGCAGGGGGTGTGCTCCCGCACAGCGTCCCCTCGGCGGTCGGCGCGGAACTGGCGGCGGCGGACGCGGAGATCCGCACGGGCGGACCGCGCCGCGGGGACTCCGACACCAGGACGGACGAGGAACTGATCGAGTCCTTCGCCGCCGACCTGCGCGATTTCGTACGTCGCCGGGGGCTCGCCCGTGCGGTCGTGGTGAACGTGGCGTCCACGGAACCACTGCCGGAGGAGGGCGAAGGGCGACTGCCCGCCAGCTCTCTCTACGCGGCGGCGGCGCTGCGGGCGGGCTGCCCGTACGTGAACTTCACCCCGTCCACGGGATTGCACCACCCGGCGCTCGCTGCGGAGGCCGCCTCGTCGGGGCTCCCCTACGCGGGCCGGGACGGCAAGACGGGGCAGACGCTCCTGCGCTCGGTGCTCGGGCCGATGTTCGCCCAGCGCGCCCTCGCGGTCCGCGCCTGGTCCGGCACGAACCTCCTGGGCGGCGGCGACGGCGCGGCCCTCGCGGACCCGGCCGCCGCGGCGGCGAAGAACGCGGGCAAGGAACGGGTCCTCGCCGACACGCTGGGCTCCGCCCCCGAGGGCGAGGTCCACATCGACGACGTCCCCTCCCTCGGTGACTGGAAGACCGCCTGGGACCACATCGCGTTCGACGGATTCCTCGGCGCACGGATGGTCCTGCAGACGACCTGGCAGGGCTGCGACTCGGCACTGGCGGCACCTCTGATCCTGGACCTGGCCCGCTTGGTGGCCCGCGCCCACGAGAGGGGCCTGTCGGGGCCCTTGGGCGAACTGGGCTTCTACTTCAAGGACCCGGACGACGGCTCGTCGTCGGCACTCGCCGAGCAGTACGAGGCGCTCGTGGGCCTGGCGTCGCGGCTGCGGGGGGTGGGTGCGTGAGCGGCGGGGATGTGGGTGCTGACGGGCGGGGGGCCGATGGCCCACGTCTGGGCACCGGCCGTGACTGGGCCGAACTGCTGCGTGTCTCGGCCCTGTTCACCGTCCCCGGCGACGCCCTCGCAGGGGCGGCGGCCATGGGACTGCGCCCCAACCACCGCACACTCCTCGCCATCGGCGCCTCCCTCTCCCTCTACGAGGCGGGCATGGCCCTCAACGACTGGGCGGACCGGGAGGAGGACGCGATCGAACGCCCCCACCGCCCTCTGCCGTCCGGCCGCATCGCCCCGTCCGCCGCACTCGGCGCGGCAGCGGCTCTGACGGCGGGAGGCCTCGCCCTGGCCGCCGGAGCGGGGCGCCCCGCTCTGACGGTGGCGAGCGGCTTGGCGGCCACGGTATGGGCCTACGACCTGGGCCTGAAGCACACTCCGGCAGGCCCGGTTGCCATGGCGGCGGCCCGCACGCTCGACCTGCTCCTGGGAGCGGCGGCAACGTCGGCCGGGACGAGGGCCGGGACGAGGGCCGGGACGAGGGCCGGGACGAGCTCGGGGGAGGGCCCCGGCCCGGGCTTCCGCGTGGCGCTGCCCACCGCCCTCGTCATGGGCGCCCACACCCTCGCGGTGACTGCGGTTTCGCGCCGCGAGGCACAGGGCGGCTCCACTGCGGCCCCCTTGTGCGCGCTCGCCGCGACAGCGGCGCTGACGCAGCTACTCGCCCGGGGCGGTGCCCGGGGCGGTGCCCGGGGCGGTGGCACCGGCAGTGTCACGGGCAGCGGCGCAGGCACCGGCGCCGCTACCACCTCTGAACTCCCGGTAGGCCGCCGGGCAACAGTCGGCCGCGGCCTGCCGGTGTCCATCCCGGGGCGCCCTGGTGGCGGTGCCCGGTGGACCGGCGCTCGCGGTGTCGTCCAGGCCGCGCTCGCCGCCACTTACGCCGCCACCGCGGCCCGCCCCCTCTTCCACGCCGCGCTCAACCCGTCCCCCCAGCTCACCCAGCGTGCCGTGGGCGGCGGCATCCGAGCCATGATCCCGCTCCAGGCCGCGCTCTCCGCCCGCACGGGCGCCCTGGGTCCCGCACTGCTGACCGCCGCTCTGGCCCCGGCAGCCCGCAAGTTCGGCCGGAAGGTGAGCGTCACATGACTCAGACGCAGGACCGGGCAAGCGGGCCCTTCCGCTTCGGATACGGCACCAACGGGCTTACCGATCTGCGGCTCGACGACGCCCTCGGTCTCCTCGCCGACCTCGGCTACGCGGGCGTCGGACTCACCCTCGATCACATGCACCTCGACCCGCTCGCCCCCGACCTCGCCTCCCGCACCCGCCACGTGGCCCGCAGTCTGGAACGGCTCGGTCTGACGGCGACGATCGAGACCGGCGCCCGCTACGTCCTCGACCCGCGCCGCAAGCACGGCCCCTCGCTCCTGGACCCCGATCCGGACGCGCGCGCCGCCCGAGTCCGCCTGCTGATCCGGGCCGTCCAGGTGGCCGCCGACCTCGGCGCCCATGCCGTGCACTGCTTCAGCGGCATCACCCCCGAAGGCACCTCCGAGGAAACTGCCTGGCAGCGGCTCACCGAGTCCCTCGGCCCCGTCCTCGACGCCGCGTCCGGCGCCGACGTACCTCTGGCCATCGAGCCCGAACCCGGCCACCTCCTCTCCACACTCGCCGACTTCCACCGGCTCCGTCACGAACTGGACGACCCCCAACTCCTCGGTCTCACCCTCGACATAGGCCACTGCCAGTGCCTCGAACCGCAGTCTCCCGCCGACTGCGTGCGCGCCGCCGCCCCCTGGCTACGGCACGTCCAGATCGAGGACATGCGCCGCGGCGTCCACGAACACCTCCCGTTCGGGGACGGAGAGATCGACTTCCCGCCCGTCCTCGAAGCCCTGGCCGCCACCGGCTACCAAGGCCTCACCGTCGTAGAACTGCCCCGCCACTCCCACGCGGGCCCCCAACTCGCCTCCCACTCGATCGAGTTCCTGCACAAGGCGGCGACCGAAGCGACCCGTACCCCGACCCGCACCGCCGCGGCCCGCACCGCCCCAGTCCCCACCCCCGCCAGAGGAGGAACCCCGTGACCGACGCCCCCGTCATCGACGACCTCCGCACCCGTCTCGAAGCCACTCTGGACGGGGCCGCCCGCGCCTGGCTCGACCAGGCCACCGCGGAGGCCGCCGCCCACCGCGGACGGCCGGAGCAAAGGGCCACCCCCGTCTGGGAGTTGCGCTTCGCCGAGGCAGGGCGACGCTGTGGCCAGGACCACGCCGACGACGCCCGCGTGCTGCTCCTGCACGCGGCCGATGCGGACCCGGTCACTCTCACCCGTGTCTACGAACAAGGCACCGCGGCCGAGCGCCGCGCCGTCCTGCGAGCCCTGCCCCACCTGGTCCAGGGCTCGGAGGCGCTGCCCCTGGTCGGGGATGCCCTGCGTACCAACGACACCCGGCTCGTCGCCGCCGCCGTCGGTCCGTACGCCGCCCGGCACCTCGCCCCGCACGACTGGCGCCACGCGGTTCTCAAGTGCCTGTTCACCGGCGTCCCCGTGGACGCCGTAGCCGACCTTGACCGCCGCGCCCGCGCCGACGCCGAGCTCGCCCGCATGCTCGGCGACTACGCCGGCGAACGCACCGCCGCCGGTCGCACCGTTCCCAGCGATCTGCACCGCGTCCTGGCCCTGACCGCCCCTACGGCCCTCTCGGCCGCAGCGACGGCCCCGGCCCCCGAGACCCCTTCCACCGGCGAGGATCAGGAGTCCTGATGCGCATTTTCGACCCCCACATCCACATGACGTCCCGCACCACCGACGACTACCAGGCCATGTACGCCGCAGGCGTCCGTGCCGTCGTCGAGCCCGCGTTCTGGCTGGGCCAGCCCCGCACCTCACCCGCCTCATTCTTCGACTACTTCGACTCCCTTCTCGGCTGGGAGCCCTTCCGCGCGGCCCAGTACGGCATCGCCCACCACTGCACCATCGCCCTCAACCCCAAAGAGGCGAACGACCCCCGCTGCACCCCTGTCCTCGACGAACTGCCCCGCTATCTCGTCAAGGACAATGTCGTCGCCGTCGGTGAGATCGGCTATGACTCCATGACCCCAGCCGAGGACGCCGCACTCACCGCCCAGCTCCAGCTCGCCGCCGACCACGAGCTGCCCGCGATGGTTCACACCCCCCACCGCGACAAACTCGCGGGACTGCGCCGCACCATCGACGTGATCCGGGAATCCGCACTGCCCCTGGACCGCGTCCTCATCGACCATCTCAACGAGACCACGGTCAAGGAGGCCAAGGACAGCGGCTGCTGGCTCGGCTTCTCCGTCTATCCCGACACCAAGATGGACGAGGACCGGATGGTCGCCATCCTGCGCGACCACGGGCCGGAGCGAGTCCTGGTGAACTCGGCCGCCGACTGGGGCAAGAGCGACCCGCTCAAGACCCGCAAGGTCGCCGACGCCATGCTCGATGCCGGGTTCAGCGAGGACGACGTCGACCTGGTCCTT
Source organism: Streptomyces sp. NPDC056486 (assembly GCF_042795295.1). Lineage (NCBI taxonomy): Bacteria > Bacillati > Actinomycetota > Actinomycetes > Kitasatosporales > Streptomycetaceae > Streptomyces > Streptomyces sp. NPDC056486. The sequence continues at coordinate 16,379 of NZ_JBHTSF010000149.1, read as the reverse complement.
TGGCGTAACCCGGTCGCCTTCTACGGGCTCAGCGGACGCCTCGCCCTCGATGTCACGGACACCGAAGCCACCCACGAGGGCAATTCCATCCTCCGCGGCGGGGCGTGAGCCATGCGCTTCCGGCACCCCGACGGCAGCGTCGTCCACCTCGCGTACTGCACCAACGTCCACCCCGCCGAGACCCTCGACGGCGTCCTCGCGCAACTCCGCGACCACTGCGAACCCGTACGCAAGCGGCTCGGCAGGGATCGCCTCGGCATCGGCCTGTGGCTCGCCAAGGACGCCGCGCACGCCCTGGTCACCGACCCGGCGGCGCTGCGCGGCCTGCGCACCGAACTCGACCGGCGCGGCCTCGAAGTCGTCACCCTCAACGGATTCCCGTACGAGGGGTTCGGCGCGGAAGAGGTCAAGTACCGCGTCTACAAGCCGGACTGGACCGACCCCGAGCGCCTCTCCCACACGACCGACCTGGCCCGCCTCCTTGCCGCGCTCCTTCCGGACGACGTAGTCGAAGGCACCATCTCCACCCTTCCTCTCGCCTGGCGCACCCCCTTCGACACCACCCACGCCGAGGCCGCCCGCGCAGCCCTGACCGCGCTCGCCCAACGTTTGGACGCACTCGCGGAGTTGACCGGCAAGTCGATCCGCATCGGCCTCGAACCGGAACCGGGCTGCATCGTGGAAACCACGGGTGACGCCATCGCCCCCCTCACCGCGGTCGGCCACGAACGCATCGGTGTCTGCGTCGACACCTGTCACCTAGCCACCTCCTTCGAGGACCCGCAGACCGCGCTCGACGCGCTCGCCGCCGCGGGCATCCCCGTCGTCAAATCCCAGCTCTCCGCCGCCCTGCACGCCGAACACCCCCATCTCCCCGGAGTCCGCGAGGCCCTCGCCGCCTTCGACGAACCCCGCTTCCTGCACCAGACCCGCACCCGCACCGCCGCCGGACTGCGCGGCACCGACGACCTCGGCGAATCCCTCGCCGGCGACGTCCTGCCCGAGAGCGCACCCTGGCGCGCCCACTTCCACGTCCCCCTGCACGCGCCGCCCGCGCCGCCCCTCACCTCCACACTTCCCGTACTCAAAGACACCCTCGCCCAGCTGGTCGGCGGGCCCGAACCCCGCACCCACCACCTCGAGGTCGAGACCTACACCTGGCAGGCGCTGCCGCCCGAGCTGCGCCCCCGCTCCCGCCCCCAGCTCGCCGACGGCATCGCCGCCGAGCTCACCCTCGCCCGCGACCTCCTGACGGACCTCGGCCTCAAGGAACTCCCATGAGCCCCACCCCTCTCCTCGTCCTGGACGTCGTCGGCCTCACCCCCCGTCTCCTCGACCACATGCCGCACATCAAGTCCCTGGGCCAGTCCGGCTCCCAGGCCCCACTGGGCACGGTCCTGCCCGCCGTCACCTGCGCCGCCCAGTCCACCTTCCTCACCGGCACCACCCCCGCCGAGCACGGCATCGTCGGCAACGGCTGGTACTTCCGTGAGCTCGGCGACGTACTCCTGTGGCGCCAGCACAACGGGCTGGTCTCCGGCGACAAACTGTGGGACGCCGCCCGCCGCGCGCACCCCGGTTACACCGTCGCCAATATCTGCTGGTGGTACGCCATGGGCGCCGACACCGACATCACCATCACCCCCCGTCCCGTCTACTACGCCGACGGCCGCAAAGAACCCGACTGCTACACCCGGCCCCCGGCCCTGCACGACGAACTCACCGAGAAACTCGGCACGTTCCCCCTCTTCCACTTCTGGGGCCCCGGTGCCGACATCGTGTCGAGCCGCTGGATCGCGGACGCCACGCGCCACATCATCAACACCCGCCACCCCGACCTGGCCCTGTGCTACCTCCCTCACCTCGACTACGACCTGCAGCGCTTCGGCCCCGACGACCCGCGCTCCCACCAGGCCGCCGCCGAACTCGACAAGACCATCGCCCCCCTCCTCGACGACGCGAAGGCCGAGGGCCGCACCGTCGTCGCCCTTTCCGAGTACGGCATCACACGCGTGGACCGCCCCGTCGACATCAACCGAGCCCTGCGCCGTGCGGGACTGCTCGAAGTGCACACCCAGGACGGCATGGAGTACCTCGACCCGATGGCATCCCGCGCCTTCGCCGTCGTGGACCACCAGATCGCCCACATCTACGTGCGCAGGCCCGAGGACCTGGAGGCCACCCGGCAGGCACTCGCCGACCTGCCCGGCATCGAGCAACTCCTCGACGACGAGGGCAAGAAGGCCAACCACCTGGACCACCCGCGCTCCGGCGAACTCGTCGCCGTCGCGGAGCCGGACGCCTGGTTCACGTACTACTACTGGCTCGACGACGCCCGCGCGCCCGACTTCGCGCAGCTCGTCGAGATCCACCGCAAACCCGGCTACGACCCCGTCGAGCTCTTCATGGACCCGCTCGACCCCTACGTGAAGGTCAAGGCGGCGAAGGCGCTGGCCCGCAAGAAGCTCGGCATGCGCTATCGCATGGCGGTCGTGCCCCTGGACCCGTCACCTATTCGAGGCAGCCATGGCCGCCTCCCCACGAGCGACGACGACGGTCCGCTCATCATCAGCTCCACCCCCCATGCGTTTCCCGACCGGATCGCGGCCACCGCCGTGAAATCCCTCCTCCTCGACCTGGCCGGCCTGGGCTGAGGCACACCTCGCCCCACCATCCGCCCGGTCAGGAGCAGTTACAGAGAGTGAATCACGCGTCACTGACAACACGCCAGTGGCGTCCGCCCGCACGTCGAAAAGCCCGAGAGTCCAAGAGCCCAGGAGAGGCACCCGTGACCGACTTCCACGACACTCCCGCCGCCGACGAGGCGCTCAGACAGCGTCTTGGCATCAACCGCCGCCGCTTCCTCAGCACGTGCACCGCCGTCGGCGCCGGTGCGATCGCCGCGCCCGTGTTCGGCGCCGCGCCGTCCTTCGCCCAGCCGCAGACAGAAGGCCACGGCCATCACCACGGTCACGGCCGTGAACTGGTGCCGGCGAAGAAGCGCGGCATCATCCTCTACACGGTGCGTGACGCGACCGGCCGTGACCCGCTCGCCTCCACCCTGCCCTCCGGTTTCCGCGAGGTGTTCAAGGAGCTGGCCCGCTACGGGTACAAGCAGGTCGAGTTCGCGGGCTACGGCCAGCACGCCAACGCTCCCGGCGGCGCAAGTCTCGAGTCCGTCGCGGGCGCCAAGCTGCTGCGCTCCTGGCTCGACGAGTACGGCCTGCGCGCCCAGGGCAACCACGGCTTCATACCGGGGTCATGGCCGCTCTCGCAGCCCGACCTCGACACGTTCAAGAAGCACCTGGAGATCGCCAACATCCTCGGCATGGACCACATGGGCACCGGTGGTGACCCCACCAACAGCTCGTACAAGGCCGATTGGGACGTCGCCGCCGACAAGTGGAACGCCCTGGGTGACATCGCGCGCAAGGCGGGCATCAAGCTCTACACCCACAACCACGACGCGGCGTACGGCTTCCTGCTCGACGGCGGTCCGCTCGACGCGCAAGGCCGCCCCACCCGCAGCTCCGGCATCCGCAGGCTGGAGTACTTCCTCAAGGCCACCGACCCGAGGACGGTCTGGCTGGAGATGGACATCTTCTGGGCGCACGTCGCGCAGTACAAGTTCCACACGTACACCGCGCACGACGGCTCCCAGCGCGAGAAGGTCTTCGACCCGGCAGGGCTCGTCAGCCGCAACAACAAGCGCTTCCCGCTGTTCCATGCCAAGGACGGCACCCGCAACGACACCAGCGGCGAGGGCTACGACATGGGGGCCTTCGGTGAGGGCGTCATCGACTACCGCACCTTCTTCAGCCGTGTCGGCGAGAAGAACTACCACAACCCCATGGTCGAGCAGGACAACGCGCCCAGCGGCACCGATCTCGGCCAGTCCCTGAAGCTCGCGAAGATCGGCTACGACAACCTGGCGGCTCTCCGCAAGAAGCGCTGACATGAAGTACTGAAGCGCCCGCAGTACCCGCACACACAGCTCTCGCCGCGCGGAAGCCGCGCGGCGAGAGCTGAGTGACGTCACGGGGAACGGGGATCAGGCGTGCGCCGGCGCCCTCTCCCGCCCCGGCTGGCGGAGCAGCAGCGCGACGGCCGCGGCAAGCATGGAGATGCCGCCCGCGAGTGCGTACGCGCCGTTGTAGCCCCACGCGGCGACCACCATCGAGCCGAGTCCGCCGCCGAACAGGCCGCTGATCAGCTTGCCGCTGTAGACGAGCCCGTAGTTGGTGGCGTTGTAGTTCTCCCCGAAGTAGTCCGGGGTCAGCGCCGCGAACATCGGGTAGAACGCACCGCCACCGAATCCCGAGAGGAACGCGAAGACCAGGAAGAGCCACTCGCTGTGGATGTCGCCCGCCCAGATCACACCGAACTGTGAGAGCCCGAGGACCAGGATCACGAACACCAGGGTCGCTTTGCGGCCCCAGATGTCGGAGAGCCAGCCGACCACGCCGCGTCCGATGCCGTTGATGACGGCCATGAGCCCCATGGACGTCGCGGCGACCAGAGGTCCGAAGCCCACCTCCTTGGCGAAGTCCACCTGGAAAGAGATCCCGAAGATGGACACACCCGCGGTCATGACGAGGGTGAACCACATCAGGGGCAGCATGCCCGTTCTGATGGCCTCCTTCGGTGTGAACTGACGTACCGCGGGAGGGTTCTTGGCGAGGCTCGCCGCGGCTTTGGATGCGCCCGACTTCTCCAACGGGTCGACTTCGGAGGGCCACCAGTTCTTCGGCGGGTCCTTGAAGAAGAAGGCGCAGGCCAGGACGACGACCAGGATGTACGCGCCGATCAGGTCGAGAACGCGGTGATAATTGCCCGTGTCGAAGGCGTAGTTGAAGATGAAGATGAACGGCAGCGATCCGTACGCGAATCCACCGTTGACGAACCCCGTCTTGGCGCCGCGGCGTTCGGGGAACCACTTGGCGACCATGTTGATGCAGGTCGCGTAGACGAAGCCGGAACCCACGCCGCCGATGACGCCGAATCCGATGATCGCGAGCCATACGTTGTTCAGGTGCGACAGGGCGAGGAATCCGATCAGACACATGACCGACCCGATGTACATGGCGTTGCGCGCCGTCAGTATGCCCCTCTCGCGCATCCATCCGGCCGGGAACGCTATGCCCGCCTGGAAGAAGACCCAGACACTCAGAATCCAGAAGGTGTTGGACTGCGTCCAGCCGTGGGCGTGGGACAGGGTGTCCTCCGCCGAGCCGAACGCGTACTCGAAGACACTGATGGCCATCATCGCGATCCATGGCAGGTACACCATGATCTTGCGGGAGTGGCCGAGGATGTCCCGGTCCGTCTCGCCCACGCGATAGACGCGGCCGTACTCGTCGGTGATCTCGCGATACGGGGTGCCGGTTCCCGGCACCTTGTTTCTTGCGGCGATGGGTTCCGCCGTCATATCAGGCCATCTCCTCACCGAGGGGTTGCGGATTGGGTTTGATGCGTTTGTCGTTGGGCCTTCCGGGCTGGGAAAGGAAGAGCGCGATGAATCCGGCGAACAGGGAAATGGAACCGGCAAGCGTGAAGGCCCCGGTGTGACCCCAGTTGCTCACCACGACGGCACCCATACCGGAGCCGAGAAGCCCGGAGACGAGCTTGGAGCTGTAGACCAGGCCGTAATTGGAGGCGTTGTTGTTCTCGCCGAAGTAGTCCGCGGTCATCGCCGCGAACATCGGGAAGATGGCGCCGCCTCCGAAGCCGGAGATGCTGGAGAAGATCAGGAACAGCGGGAGGTTCTTCATGTCCGCGGCCCACAGGATTCCGTACTGCGAAAGGCCAAGGACTATGCAGACGAAGATCAGGCAGCGTTTGCGTCCGTAGAGGTCCGACAGCCAGCCGATGACACCTCGGCCCGTACCGTTGACTATGGCCTTCAAGGACATGGCCGTGGCGACGATTCCGCCGGCGAATCCGGCTTCATCCCCGATGTCCACCTGGAAGGCGATACCGAAGATGTTCACGCCCGATGTGCACAGCAGGCAGAACCACATCAGCGCGACCCGGCCGGTCTGCCACGCCTCCTTGGGCGTGTACTGCCGCACGGCGGGCGGGTTCATCGCAAGGGCGCGCCTGGCCCGTGGGTCGTCCGGTGGCCGCAGCGGGTCCACGTCGGCCGGCCACCAGTTCTTCGGCGGGTCCTGGAAGAAGTAACCGGCCACGGCGACCATCGCCGCCAGAAAGAGGCCGACGCTCACAAGCACCCAGCGGAAGTTCGTCAGGTCCATGAAGCCGGTGAAGATGAACACGAACGGCACCGAGCCGTAGGCGAATCCGCCGTTGACGAATCCGGTCTTTCCTCCCTTTCGTTCGGGATACCACTTGCCGACCATGTTCACGCAGGTCGCGTACACCATTCCGGCGCCCATACCGCTGAACATGCCGAAGCCGATATAGGCGACGACGACATGCGGAGCGAACGCCAGTGACAGATAGCCCAGCAGTGTTCCGACAGCGCCGCACATCATCGCCCAGCGCGCCGGAAGCTTTCCGCTCTCGCGCAGCTTGCCCGCCGGGAAGGCCACCGCGGCCTGGAAGAAGACCCAGACCCCCAGCATCCAGAAGATGTGGGTGTCGCCCCAGGAATGTGCGGTGTGCAGGGTGTCCTCGGCCGAGGCGAATGCGTACTCGGCCGAGCTGATGCCCATCATGCCGATCCACGGCAGGATGACCATCCACTTGCGCTTGCGGCCCATGATGTCGACATCGGTCTCACCGACCCGGTACATCCGGCCGTTGGCGTCCGTCACCTCCCTGTACGGGACGGCTGTGTGTATGTCGGTTGTCGTCATGTTGATTCAGCACCCCTTGCGTCGAAAAGATCCTGGCCAGCGCCCCCTGTCCAATTCCTTTCGTGTGCGCACGGGTCCCGGGGCCTGCCGACGCGCACCGCGGGCAGGCCCCAACACCGGTCAACTCATCGACCGCCCCCCAACAGACCGGCCGCCCGGGCCCACCGGTACTTCGCGCCGAGCGCGGCCACCGGCTTCTCCGTGGTGTACGGGTACGCCACGACCCCCCGCTCGAAGAGGTACTGGCAGGCCTCCTCCACCTCGACATCGCCCGCCAGGGATGCCACGACGGGCTTCTCGATGCCGCGCTCACGGAACTCCGCGACCACACGGGCCGTCAGCTCGGCGAAGACCATGGGAGGGGTGACGATGGTGTGCCAGTAGCCCAGGACGAGCGCGTGAATGCGCGGGTCCTCCAGACCGAGCCTGATCGTCGCCTCGTACGTCGACGGGGGCTCACCCCCGGTGATGTCGACGGGGTTTCCCGCCGCCCCGAAAGGCGGGATGAACGCCCGGAAGGACGCGTCCAGGTCGTCCGGGATCTCCATAAGGCGCAGCCCGTTGTCGGTCACCGCGTCGGAGAGCAGCACGCCGGAGCCGCCCGCACCCGTAATGATCACGATGTTGTCGCCCTGCGGGGTGGGAAGCACGGGCAACGCGCGCGCGTACTCCAGCATCTCGTTGAGCCCCGGGGCCCTGATGACGCCCGCCTGCCTGAGGATGTCGTCGTACACGGCGTCATCGCCCGCGAGGGCGCCCGTGTGCGATCCTGCGGCCTTCGCACCGGCGGCCGTACGTCCGGCCTTCAGAACCACGACAGGCTTCTTCGGGACGGTCGCCCGCGCGGCCTCCACGAAGGCACGGCCGTCCTTGAGGTCCTCCAGGTGCATCGCGATGCACTTCGTGTTGGGGTCCTCGCCGAACCACGTGAGGAGGTCGTCCTCGTCCAGGTCGGACTTGTTGCCGAGTCCGACGATCGCCGAAACGCCCGTCTTCGTAGTGCGCGCGAAGCCGAGGATGGCCATTCCGATGCCACCGGACTGACTCGTCAGGGCGACCCCGCCCTTGACGTCGTAGGGCGTGCAGAACGTGGCGCACAGGTCCTGCCACGTCGAGTAGTAGCCGTAGATGTTCGGGCCGAGCAGCCGCACCCCGAGCCGCTCGCCGATCTCCACGATCTCGTCCTGGAGGGCCTGTTCACCGGTCTCGGCGAACCCGGAGGGGATCAGGACGGCGTTGGGGATGCCCTTGCGACCCACCTCCTCCAAGGCCGACGCCACGAACTTGGCGGGGATCGCGAAGACCGCCACATCCACCTCACCGGGGACGTCCGTGACACTCTTGTACGCCTTGCGGCCCAGGATGTCATCGGCCTTGGGGTTCACCGGATGGATCTCGCCGGAGAAGCCGCCGTCGATGAGGTTGCGCATCACTGAATTGCCGATCTTGCCCTGTTCGTTGGACGCGCCGATCACGGCGACCGAGCGGGGCTCCATCAGCCGCCGCATCGACGTGAGCATCTCCTCGCGCGTGTACGTACGGCGCTGCTTCGTGGCCCCTTCGGAGAGGATGACGCGGATGTCCGCGGCGATGGCCCCCTCCGGAGTGGCGATCACCGGGTTGAGATCCACCTCGGCGATCTCCGGGAAGTCGGTGACCAGTCGGGACACCCGGCGTATCTGCTCGGCGACGGCCCAGCGGTCCACCGCAGGGGCGCCCCGCACACCCCGCAGGATCTCGGCGGCGCGGATCGAGTCCAGCATCGAGGCGGCCTCGTCGGCGTCGACCGGCGCAAGGCGGAACGTGACGTCCTTGAGGACCTCGACGAGTACACCGCCGAGTCCGAAGGCGACGACCTTCCCGAACGTCGGATCGGTCACCGCCCCGACGATCACTTCCTGGCCGGAGGGCAGCAGCTCTTGAATCTGCACGCCCTCGATGCGTGCTTGTGGCGCGTACGCGCGCGCGTTCCCGACGATTTCGCAGAAGGCGGCCCGTACGTCGGTGGCGCCCTCCACCCCGACCATGACGCCGCCCGCGTCGGTCTTGTGCAGGATGTCGGGGGAGACGATCTTCATGACGACGGGCCCTTCGAAGCGGGCCGCGTGCGCCACCGCCTCGTCCACGTCCGTCGCCAGTTCCTCGCCCGGCACCGCGATCCCGTACGCGTCCGCGAGGATCTTGCCCTCCGGCGCCGTGAGCGAGGTCCGCCCCTCGGCGCGCACGCCGTCGAGGAGTGCCCGCACCTTCAGTGCGCGGTCTTCGGCCATCAATCAGATCACTCCGTTCGACTTGAGCAGGCGCAGTTCCTCGTCGCCGAGGCCGAGCTCACCGACGAAGACCTCCGCGTTGTGCTCGCCCAGTAGCGGCGAACTGACGACGTTCACGGGGGAGTCCGACAGCTTCAGCGGGGAGCCGACCGTGGTGAAGGAGCCGCGCTGCGGATGCGGGACCTCGACGACCATTTCGTTGGCGGCAAGCGAGGCGTCCTCGATGATCTCCTTGGTGGAGAGGATCGGGCCGCACGGGATGTTGTGGGCGTTGAGCCGCTCGAGGACCTCCCACTTGGGCAGCGTCGACGACCACTCCTCGATCAGCTGGAACATCTTGCCGAGCTTGGGGAGCCGCGCCTCCGGAGAGGCCCACTCGGGGTCCTCCGCGAGCTCCGGACGCCCGATGAGCTCGGTGAGCGGCTGCCAGCCCACGGGCTGCACGATGACGTACACGTAGTCGTTCGGACCGCCGGGCGCGCACTTGACCGCCCAGCCGGGCTGCCCGCCGCCGCTCGCGTTGCCGGAGCGCGGCACCTCGTCCCCGAAGTCCTCGTTCGGGTACTCGGCGAGCGGCCCGTGCGCCAGGCGCTGCTGGTCGCGCAGCTTCACCCGGCACAGGTTGAGCACCGCGTGCTGCATGGCTACGTTCACACGCTGCCCGCGACCGGTGTTCTCCCTCTGGAAGAGGGCGGCCAGAATCCCGGCGACGGCGTGGATGCCGGTCCCGGAGTCACCGATCTGGGCGCCTGTCGCGAGAGGTGGACCGTCCTCGAAGCCGGTGGTCGACATGGAGCCGCCCATGGCCTGAGCGACCACTTCGTAGGCCTTGAAGTTGGTGTAGGGGCCGTCTCCGAAGCCCTTGATCGAGGCGTAGACGATCCGTGGATTGATCTCCTGGATGCGCTCCCAGGTGAAGCCCATCCGGTCGACGGCGCCCGGGCCGAAGTTCTCGACCATGACGTCGGAGCGCCGGATCAGCTCGGTGAGGAGCTCCTTGCCGCGCTCGGTCTTGGTGTTGAGGGTGATGCTCCGCTTGTTGCAGTTGAGCATCGTGAAGTAGAGCGAGTCGACGTCCGGCAGGTCACGCAGTTGCTTGCGCGTGATGTCTCCGGACGGAGCCTCCAGCTTCACCACGTCCGCACCGAGCCAGGCGAGCAGCTGGGTGGCGGAGGGCCCGGACTGGACGTGTGTCATGTCGAGGACGCGTACGCCCTCAAGAGCCTTGGTCGTCATCGCACGGGCTCCTCACTTGTACATGGTCTGGTTCATGGTTCCGGGGGCGTACGCGTCCGGATCGACCCACACATTGATCAGCGAGGGCTTGCCCGACTCGCGCGCTCGCTGCAGCGCCGGTCCGATGTCGGCGGGGTCGCGGACCTCTTCGCCGTAGCCGCCGAGCATCTGGGCGAACTTGTCGTAGTGGACGTCTCCGAGGGTGTTGCCGATGCGCTCACGCTCCTCGCCGTACTTGGCCTTCTGGCCGTAACGGATCTGGTTCATCGAGGAGTTGTTGCCGACGATCCCGACGAAGGGCAGGTTGTAGCGGACGAGCGTCTCGAAGTCCCACCCGGTCAGCGAGAAAGCGCCGTCTCCGAAGAGGGCCACCACCTCCTTGTCGGGCCGCGCCTGCTTGGCGGCGAGCACGAAGGGGATGCCGACGCCGAGCGTGCCGAGCGGTCCCGGGTCCATCCAGTGGCCCGGCGACTTGGGCTGTACGACCTGCCCGGAGAAGGTGACGATGTCGCCGCCGTCACCGATGTAGATCGAGTCTTCGGTAAGGAAGTCGTTGATTTCGCTGACGAGACGGTAGGGGTGGATCGGTGAGGCGTCGGACTTCAGGTTCGGCAGCCGCTTTTCTATCGCCGTCTGTTCGGCGGCGCGCAGCTCGTCGATCCACTCCTTGCGCTGGGAAGCGCCGCCGTTGAGCCGGCCGGACGCGGCCTCGGTGACCGACTTCAGGATCAACCCCGCGTCGCCGACGATGCCCAGGTCGATGTCCCTGTTCTTGCCGACGGTGCGGTAGTCGAGGTCGATCTGCACGACGGTGGCGTCCGGGGAGAGCCGCTTCCCGTAACCCATACGGAAGTCGAAGGGTGTCCCCACGATGACGATGAGGTCGGCGTTGGAGAAGGCGTACCGCCGCGAGAGCTGGAAGTGGTGCGGGTCCCCGGGTGGCAGGGTGCCGCGGCCCGCGCCGTTCATGTAGGCGGGCACGTTCAGGGTCCGCACGAGCTCGACGGCGGACTCGGTGCCGCGCGTCGTCCACACCTGGCTGCCGAGCAGGATCGCGGGCTTCTCGGCGTGTACGAGCAGGTCGGCGAGCTTCTCGACGGCCTCGGGGTCGCCGGTCGAGCGGGTGGAGGCGCGATACTGACCGGCCTGCGGCACCCGGGCCTTGTCCACCGGCACCTTGGCGTCCAGCACATCGCGCGGGATCTCCAGGAAGGACGGTCCTGGAGCGCCGTGATAGCACTCGCGGAAGGCCATCGACACCATGTCCGCGGCGCGCGCCGTGTCCGGCACGGTCGCGGCGAACTTGGTGATGGGCGTCATCATGTCGACGTGCGGGAGGTCCTGCAGTGACCCCATCTTGTGCTGGGTGTGCGCTCCCTGGCCGCCGATGAGCAGCATGGGGGACTCCGCGCGGAAGGCGTTCGCGACGCCGGTGACGGCGTCCGTGGTTCCCGGTCCTGCCGTCACCACGGCGCATCCCGGTTTTCCGGTGAGGCGTGCGTAGCCGTCGGCCGCGTGGGCGGCGACCTGCTCGTGGCGTACGTCGACGACATCGATCCCCTCGTCGACGCAGCCGTCGTAGATGTCGATGATGTGGCCGCCGCACAGGGTGTAGATGACCTCCACACCCTCTGCTTTGAGTGCCTTGGCGACCAGATGCCCACCGGAGATGTGGGTTTGGTTCGTGTCGCTGCTGCCGTCGGGCATGGCGAAGTCCTGTCCCTTCGTAGGGGAGTTGGAGCGCTCACACACGCTCACACGCTGCTCGGAGGTGCTCTCGCGGTAGATTGCATACAGTCGACGAATACTGTATGAAGCTTGTTATCCCGCATCCGGTCAGTGGTGTCCAGGGGGCGTGCGGCACTTTTCGGAGGCGCGGGGGTTCGCTCCCCGCAACGACACGGCGTCAGGAGCCGGAATGGACCTGTTCGAGCACCAGGCAAGGGAACTCTTCGAGGAATACGGCATCTTGGTGCCGCAAGCGGAGGTCGCCGACACGGCGAAGGAGGCACGCGCGGGCGCCGAACGCCTGGGCGGCCGCGTCGTCGTCAAGGCCCAGGTGAGGACCGGAGGGCGTGGCAAGGCGGGCGGTGTGAAGGTCGCGGCGGACCCGGCGGCGGCCGAGATCACGGCACGCCAGATCCTCGGCATGGACATCAAGGGCCACACCGTGCACAAGGTGATGGTGGCCCAACCCGTCGAGATCGACAGCGAGTTCTACGTCTCGTACGTACTGGACCGCGCGGCAGGACGCTTCCTCGCCATCGCGTCCGCCGAGGGCGGCATGGACATCGAGGAGGTCGCGGCGAGTCGGCCGGAAGCCGTCGCGCGCGTGGAGATCGACCCGGCGGCGGGAGTGAGCGAGGCGAGGGCGGCCGAAATCGCCGCGGCGGCGGGACTTCCCGAAGCGGCAGCCGACGTACTGGTCAAGCTGTGGCAGGTACTGATCCGCGAGGACGCGCTCCTCGTCGAAGTGAACCCGCTCGTCCGCACCGCCCAAGGAGAGATCCTGGCCCTCGACGGCAAGGTCACCCTGGACGACAACGCCCGCTTCCGCCAGGCACGCTGGGGCGCCGACGCCACCACGCACGACGACCCGCTGGAGTCGGAGGCCGCTTCCAAGGGCCTCAACTACGTGAAGCTCGACGGCGAGGTCGGCATTATCGGCAACGGCGCGGGCCTCGTCATGTCCACCCTCGACGTGGTCGCGGGCTGCGGAGCGCGCCCCGCGAACTTCCTCGACATCGGAGGCGGCGCCTCCGCCCAGATCATGGCCGACGGCCTCTCCGTCATCCTCTCCGACCCCGCCGTCAAGTCCGTCTTCGTCAACGTCTTCGGCGGCATCACCGCGTGCGACGCCGTCGCCGACGGCATCGTCCAGGCCCTGGAATCCGTCCAGTTGACCAAGCCGCTCGTCGTCCGCCTCGACGGCAACAACGCCGTACGAGGCCGCGCCATCCTCGACGAACGCTCCCATCCGCTCGTCCAGCAGGCCACCACCATGGACGGCGCCGCACGCTGCGCCGCCGAACTCGCAGGCCACACCAACGCAGCCTAAGGAGCCGGGACATGGCGATCTACCTCACCAAGGAGAGCAAGGCCCTCGTCCAGGGCATGACCGGCGCCGAGGGCATGAAACACACCCGCCGCATGCTCGCGGCGGGCACGAACGTCGTGGGCGGCGTCAATCCCCGCAAGGCGGGCCGCACCGTCGACTTCGACGACCGCGCCGTCCCCGTCTTCGGCTCCGTCCGCGACGGCATCAAGGCCACGGGCGCCGACGTCACCGTGGTCTTCGTGCCACCCGCCTTCTCCAAGGCGGCGGTCACCGAGGCCGCCGACGCCGGGATCGGCCTGGCCGTGGTCATCACGGAGGGCATCCCCGTACACGACTCCGTCGCCTTCCACGCGTACGCCAAGGAGCGCGGCACCCGAGTCATCGGCCCCAACTGCCCGGGTCTCATCACGCCGGGGCAGGCCAACGCGGGCATCATCCCCGCCGACATCACCAAACCCGGACGCGTCGGCCTGGTGTCGAAGTCCGGCACCCTCACCTACCAACTCATGTACGAGCTGCGCGACATCGGCTTCTCCACCTGCGTGGGCATCGGCGGCGACCCCGTCGTCGGCACCACGCACATCGACTGCCTCGCCGCCTTCGAGGACGACCCCGACACCGAACTGATCGTCCTCATCGGCGAGATCGGCGGCGACGCGGAAGAACGCGCGGCCGCCTACATCCGACGGGCCGTCACCAAGCCCGTCATCGCCTACATCGCCGGCTTCACCGCACCCGAAGGCAAGACCATGGGACACGCGGGAGCCATCGTCTCGGGCTCGTCCGGCACCGCCCGCGCGAAACAGGAGGCGCTGGAGGCCGCCGGGGTGCGGGTCGGCGCCACACCGACGGAAACCGCCCGCCTCGTTCTTAACCAACTCGGCGCGTGATGTCACTCATAGGTGGCAGACCCCGACTGCACTAGCGTCCCCCAGCACACGCGCGGACCGCGAACCGAGCGGCGCCGACGCGAGCCACGCATCCCCCGCCCCGACTTGTGCACCGTGAGCGGAGACACCCGATGGCATCCCGATCGACACCCACCCTCACCAACTCCCTCGTCCTCAAAGCCGGTACGTCCTGGACCGACGCCTGGCGACGCTGCCTCGCCGTCGCGCCCGAGGCCTTCCGCGACGACCGCGTCCTGAACCTCTGGAACGGGACCTGGCAGGCGGACGGCAGGACCCTGCCCGCCACATCCCCCGTCGACGGCAGCCCCATCGCGGGCCCGCCGCGCCTCGACGCCACCACCGCCCACCAGGCCGTACGCGCCTCACTCGACCAGCACCGGGCCTGGCGCCACGTCCCCCTGGAGGAACGGCGCGCCCGCGTCGCCGCCACCCTCGACGCCCTCACCGAACACCGCGAACTGCTCGCCCTCCTCCTCGTCTGGGAGATCGGCAAGCCCTGGCGGCTCGCCCAGGCCGATGTCGACCGGGCCATCGACGGCGTGCGCTGGTACGTCGACGGCATCGAGCCGATGATGGAGGGCCGGAGCCCGCTGGACGGTCCGGTGTCCAACATCGCGAGCTGGAACTACCCGATGAGCGTGCTCGTTCACGCAGTGTTGGTACAGGCACTCACGGGCAACGCGGTCATCGCCAAGACCCCGACCGATGGCGGCGCCGCCTGTCTCACCCTGGCGTGCGCCCTCGCCGCCCGCGAAGGGATCCCCGTCACCCTCGTGAGCGGCAGCGGGGGAGAGCTGTCCGAAGCGCTGGTCCGCGCACCGGAGATCGGCTGCGTCTCCTTCGTCGGCGGACGTGACACCGGCGCCGCCGTCGCCACCGCGGTCGCCGACCTCGGCAAGCGGCACATCCTCGAACAGGAAGGACTCAACACCTGGGGCATCTGGAACTACAGCGACTGGGACGCGCTCAGCGCCGTCATCCCCAAGCTCTTCGACTACGGCAAGCAGCGCTGCACCGCGTATCCGCGCTTCGTCGTCCAACGCGGCCTCTTCGACGAGTTCCTCGCCGCCTACCTCCCGGCCGTACGCACCCTCCGCGTCGGCCATCCCCTGGCGGTCGAGCACCCCGAAGACCCGTTCCCGAAACTGGACTTCGGACCGCTGATCAACGCCGCCAAGGCGAAGGAGCTGGGCGACCAGGTGACGGAAGCGATCGACCGCGGAGCCGTACCGCTGTACCGCGGCGCCCCGGCGGCGGACCGCTTCCTGCCGGGCCAGGACACGGACGCGTACCTCCATCCCGTCACGCTCCTCAACCCGCCCCCGTCCTCACCGCTGCACCACGCGGAGCCGTTCGGCCCGGTCGACACCATCGTCCTGGTCGACACGGAGGCGGAGCTGCTCGCTGCCATGAACGCGTCGAACGGAGCGTTGGTCGCCACGCTGTCGACCGACGACGCCGCGACGTACGACCGTCTCGCGCCGCAGATCCGTGCCTTCAAGACGGGCCGCGGTAAGCCTCGCTCGCGCGGTGACAGGGACGAGCTGTTCGGAGGGTTCGGCGCGTCCTGGCGCGGCGCGTTCGTCGGCGGTGAACTCCTCGTGCGGGCGGTCACCCACGGCCCGGCGATGGAACGACCGCCGGGGAACTTTCCGAGCTATCACTTGATGGCGTGAGGCTCCCCGGGCTCATGGGAGCCATCTGACCGGCAGGGCATCGGCGGCCTATCGGTGGCCCGGCCGATGCCCTGCCGGTCGGGCGGAGCAGTGCGGGCGCGCGCACGCTCCGCACCCTCACGTCGGCGGGCGTTCCCGTAATCAATCCGTCACTCATGGTGAGACTCCGGATGTGGTGTCGCGAGCCGCCGGACAGCTGCCCGGCGACGTGCGGATATGCAGGTGAAAGGCACTCCGAAAGCTTGGTATTGTTGTCCATGTCGCCGCGGGGAACACACCGCGAACGGCAGACACCTAGTCCGGGTGGCGGAATGGCAGACGCGCTAGCTTGAGGTGCTAGTGCCCTTTATCGGGCGTGGGGGTTCAAGTCCCCCCTCGGACACTTTTAACAGTCTTGTACGAGTGAGGGC
>NZ_JBHTSF010000148.1:0-21355 GCF_042795295.1 Streptomyces sp. NPDC056486 | reverse complement strand
GACGTAACAACTCCCATTCCTCATCGGTCAGTTCATAGCGACGACTCACAAGGCCCATCATCCCGCGCAACTACATTGAAGACACGACCTAGGGCGTGCGGCGTGGTTGCGGGCGCGCAGGACGACGCAGGCGGCATCGCTCAAGGCGCCGGCGGTGTCTGCGAGCCGCGCGATGGGCTCGGGTTCCGCGCCGGGTGTGGCTCCTTGGAGGTCGCTGGCGGCGATCCAGGCCCGGACGACCACTTCTCTGGTGAGGGGCAGCAGCCCGTGGACGGGGGCGGCGATCTCGGTCAGAATTTCGGCCACCTCGCTGCTGGTCTCGGCGGCGCCGACCCGCTCGGCGAGATGGGCGAGGTAGCGCAGGGCCGCCTCGCGTTCGCCGTCCGGCGTAGCCAGCATGTTGAGGGCGGGGTCGAGGTGGACGCTGTGACCGGCGGCGAGCAGGGCGTGCGAGGCGGTGGTCGCTTTCAGGCGCTGCTGCTCGACGGGCAGGTTGTGCGGAAGCCGGTGGTAGTCCCCGCGGGGTCCGGCAGCGGAGAGGAAGCCCCCGGCCTGCTGGAGGATGTCGGCCGTCTGCTCGGTGCCGCCGATGGCGACGACCAGGCCGGTGCGCGGGTCCTTGGTGATGGTGAGGTACTCCAGCACCCAGAAGTCGGGCTCCGGCTGCTTCATCGCCCTCGGGCTGCCGGGTGGCGGGTGCCTGCCGGTGCCGGCGGTACGGAAGCAGGGGTGGAGGTGGGTGCACTCCGGGCTGCGGGATGCTGCAGGCCGGTGCCGATGCCGATCGTCTCCAGCTGCGGGCCGATCTCGCGCAGGGCGCGGGCTTGTGCCTGGGTGTCGTCGCCGCCCAGGCGGTAGATGCCGCTCAGTGGGTCCTGGATGAAGCCGTGGGCGACGAGGATCGAATCGGCGCGGTCGTCGACGGGGGCGGTGGCGACGCTGCCGTCCTGCTGCCAGGTCAGCACGATCCGGTCAGCCTGGGAGGGCTGGAGGCCGTCCAGGGCGTTGTGCCGGACCTGGGCGAGCGCCCTGTCGTAGCGGGTGAGCAGATCGCCGGCGACTTGCTCGGCGCCCAGGAACGGGTCGTCGGCCAGGGCGATGCCGTTGGGCTCGGCGACGGCACGATATGCCTCGTCGGGCAGGGCGCGCGGGGCGACGGCGGCGACGAGGAACCCGTCGCGTTCGTCGTGCCGGTCCAGGACGGCGAGCTGGGCGCCGTCGGGGCGGCTCAGGACGGCCGCCTGCTGGAGCGGGTGTTCGGCGAGGGAGGCGGCAACCAGGTCCAAGTCCCATATGCGGTCGGTGAGTTCGGCGAGGTCGTCCTTGGCGTCGGCCGGGAGGTGGGAGCTGGTCCAGGTGCCGGGGAGTTCACCGGCGAGGACGTCGGCGTAGGAGGCGAGGCGCTCGGAGGTGGTGTCGTGGTCGTGCATGGTGTCCTTGGGCGAGATGGGAGTCAGCGGCGCAGTCCGGCGGCCACCGGGGGCGGTGGGGCCGGGAGCGCGCGGGGCGGGGGCGGGCAGGCGCACACGGCGGAGCGCTCGCGTTCGGATACGGGGACCTCGGCGCTGCAGGTGCTGCGGCCGGGGTGCGGGGCGTGGCGGTCGGCGAGCGTGTTGCGGGTGTCGGCGAGGTCGGTACGGATGACGGGCAGGTGCTCGTTGGCGAGGTAGCGCAGCCGCTGGGCGATGTGGGGGTCGGCCGCTTGGCCGAGACCGTCGTGGAAGTCGGCGGTGGCGGTGAGGACTTCCTCCAGTGCGGCGAGGATGCCGTTGTGGGCGGCGGTCAGCTCGATCAGCGCGTCGGCCGCCTCGTCGGTGGTGGTCGCCTCGCGGATCCGCTCGGCGAGGTGGGCGACGGAGGAGCCCAGCGGCAGGTAACTGACCGGACGGGCATCGGTGTCGAAGTCCTTGTCGCAGTCGACGTGATATCCGGCGGCCCGGAGGCGGGCGACGGCGTTGGCGGCGAGATGCGACTCGTCGTCCTGGGCGAGGCCGGTGGGGGCGCGGTGGTAGGTCTCGTGGACGCGGACGACGGCGATGAACCCCGCGCGCTGCAGAACGCTGTGAGCCTCGGAGTCCCCGCCGCGGGCCAGGACTTCGTCGGAGTGCGGGTCGCGCCGGATGTCCAGGAAGCGGTCAGCGAGGGGCAAAGAGACGTTTCTCCTGCTGTGATCGGGGGTTGGTGCGCCGGGTGGTGGGTGGTGCAGGGGCGATGCGGGGCTGGTTCAGGTGGGCTGCGGTGGTGTCCAGGTCCTGTTGGATGGCGTGGATGCGGCGAGCGATCAGTTCCAGGTGGTGCGCTGTGCTGGTGCCGGCGGCGCCGGGCTGGCGGGCGAGCCGGTGCGCGGAGTGTTCGACGAGCCCGCGGACCGCGGCCAGCGGACCGGACTGCTCGTCGGCGAGCTGCGTGAGGACGCTCGCGAGCTGGGCCGAGGCCGTGGGCGCCGCAGGGACGGCTGGCCGCGATGAGGGCCCGACGAGTACGCGGAACAGGCGGAGGTCCTGCTCGATGCGCCGTGCCTCGTCTGACAGGCGGCGCAGGATGTCGGCAGGCGGGGCGTGCCAGGCGCCGTCGAGGTGGATCACATTGGCGATCAGATCGAGACGGCGAGACTGGGCCTGAACGGCGATCCACCGGCAGCCGTGCTCCTTGCCGGGAACCTCGATCCCGGCGGCCCGCGCGAGCCGGTGGGCGACTTCGGCCCACTCCGGCCCGGTCAGCTGCCGGTCCTCCGGGTGCAGACGGACGTCGAGGTGGAGGATCGCGCGCCGGTCGTCGTCCGGGCTGGCGGCGAACGGGTGCTCCAGGTAGGGGTCTTCGAGGTGCTCGGCCCACTGGACCGAGGTCCAGATCTTCTGCTCGTCGTCCAGGGTGTAGTCATCCAGGCCCGGCCAGTGGGCGACGACCGTGTGCTCCGTCAGGCCCTCGTTCGGGGAGACCGGCCGCCCCAGCGCCTCGGCGAGCGGGTCGTGCGGCGTGTGGGTCCGCACGTTCAGGCGGGGGATCACCGGCCGCCCCGGACGTCGGCGATGTGCACGATCTGGTTGAGTGCGGTGGTGGTGTACCAGCCGCAGTCGATCAGTTCGTCGCGGTCGGCGAACCGGGCAAGGAGTGCGTCCTCCATGGCCCGCAGGTAGATCAGGCAGTCCGGGCAGCGGCGTGAGAGGTGCACGAGGTAGCGGGGGTTGGCGGTGACGTAGGACTGGACGCCGCCGGTCGCATCCCGCAGCCGCCAGCCGTCCTCGTCGGTCGGGGTGTGCCAGGACGGGGCCACGAGACGCATCGCATCGCCCCACAGTTCACCGCCGGCCACCCCCTTCAGCACGACGACGGTGTCACCGGCCTGGAAGTGCTGGTGCGTGACGTCCCGGTCGGGGGTGAGCGGGTCGGGCGTCGGCGCGAACGCCGAGGTGGGCGGGGGCTGGGACATGAGTTCCTTCCACGCGATTGCTGGCGGGGTGGGAGCATCAATAGTCCGGAGGAACGCCGGTTTGGCTAACCGGCATTTCCCGGCTATGTTCCCCCGCGCTCAGCGGAACGGATTCTCCGTCCCCCGGTCCGCCTCACTGGCCGCATCGAGGAGTTCGACCAGGTCGGTGCCGTCGGCGTCGCGCTGGTCGATCCACCAGCCGGCGCGGGTGATGGCGCGGGCCTTCTCCTCTAGCTCCGCCCAGTCGGCCTCGTCCCAACTGCCCTCCACGACCAGCGCGGTGTGCGCGGCCGTCATCAGCTGGTGGCGGGAGCGCTCGCCCCAGTCCAGGGCCCGCTCCGGGCCCTCCAGTTGCGGCATGTCGAACTGCTTCGCCCACGCAACGGCCGCCTCCTGCTCCTCCGCCCGCTTCGCGGCAAGCCACTCCTCCTTGGGCTCGGAGTCGGCATCGCGCGCCGCCTTCCAGCAGTCGGTGCAGTCCTTGGCCGCGAGCCAGCGTGCGAACCCGGCCCGCTTGTCGGCAGGACGGTTGGACAGGTCATGAACTACCTGGTGGGAGCACGCATGCTCCACGGGCCATTGCGCACGGACGGCCATGAATGGATCTCCTCAAAAGGGTAGGAAAGCAAGGGGGGTTGTGCCCTGATCAGGGCGTGGAGTGCCGGCCTGGGAGCGGGCGGCGATGCCGGCCGCGCTGCCGCTGTGCGGTGGGGCCGAGACGTCGGCGCGCGGCGAGCAGGATGGTGAGAGCGAAGGCCGCACCGGCGGCGGGCAGCGCCGCGCTGGCCAGGGGCTGCTCGGCGAGCCGTCCGGCCAGGGCGGTGCCGGCGGACTGCCCGGCGCCGATCGCGAGGATCAGCCACGCGTACGCCTCGCTGGTGCGGCCCGCGGGCGCGAGGGCGTCGGTGGTGACGTAGGCGCAGGCGACCACGACGGTCAGGAACGCACCGGGCACAGCAACGGCGGCGATGGCCGCATACGGGCCCAGGAGGGCAAGCAGCGGGAGCCACCCGGCCAGGAAGGCACCTGTGGCGATGATCAGCCGCCGGGTGGTGGTCCCCGGCCAGGTGCGGCGTCCGTAGATGAGGCCGCCGAGGAAGCTGCTGATGGAGAACGCGGCGGGGATGATGCCCGCGAGCATGTCCTGGTGGTGGTGCTCGGCCATGGCGATGGACCACACGTTCAGGGATCCGATCGCGAACCCGACCCCGGTGAGCGCGGCGAACAGCAGCAGCACGCCGGGGGTGGCCAACTGCGATGTCTGGGCGGCGTCCTGGCTTTGGGGCTGTTCAGGTCGCCAGCGTCGCGACGGGGGCGCGAGGGCGACCGTTGCGGTTCCGGCCAGGCCGAGGGCGGCGGTGGCGGCGAGTGCGACGGCGGGGGTGTATGCGGAGGCGAGCGCGGTCACGAGCAGGGGGCCGACGATGTACAGCAGTCCCTGTGTGCCGGTGTCGAGGGCGAGTGCAGCATGCCGCAGCCTCGGCTCGGGCAGCACGCTTGGCCACAGGGCCCGCAGTCCGGCCTCCAGGGCTGGTGTGGTCAGGCCGCCGGTGACGACGATGGCCGTGGCGAGGCCCGCTCCGCCGCACGGTCCTGCCAGGGGAAGAGCCACTAGGAGGGCTGAGTTGAGCAGGGCGGCCGGAAGGTGCACCGCGCTTTGGCCGTGGCGGTCCATGAGGCGTCCCTTGACCGGCTGGGCCAGGGCGGAGGACAGCCGGTACAGGGCGCTGAGCAGCCCGCCGAAGCCGATGCTGCTGCCGCTCGCGGTGGCCCAGAGCAATATGGCGACGGGTGCCATGGCGTTGGGGAGCCGGCCGGTGAGGGTGCCGCCGAGGAGGCGGGCGACGTACGGGCTGCCCAGCACCGCGCTGTAGGTGATGCGCGGTGCCGGGGGTGCGGTCAGGGACAATGGGTGCTTTCTCTTCGGGAACGGGCCTAGCGGCGCCGGGTGGGCGTGCTCGCGCGGGGTGGCGGCGTGGGTGGTGTGGTGTCCACGGCGGGGCGCGGGCGGATGCGCAGGACGGGGGTGCGGTGCGGGGGCAGGACGGCGACGGTCGCGCCGAGGTCCTCGGCCGCCTCCTCGACTTCGCGGGTGAGGAAGTCGATCTGCCGGCCCAGCGCCGAGAGGCGGGCGGCGATCTGGCGGCCCTGCACGGTCTCCAGCGCACCGGCGAACTGCCCGCTCGTTTCCAGGAGTTCCTGGAGGCGGACCATCGGGCCCGCGTCGTAGCCGCGCTGGGTGGCACTGAGGAGCGCGTTGGACGCGTCACCGGCTTGCTGAGCTTCGATGACGTCCCGGGTGAGTTCTTGCAGCGAGATCTCGGGGGCGGTCTCGGGCCGGTTGAACCTCGAGACTTCGGCGCGCAGTACACCGGGCGGGACCGGGGCAGGCAGGGCCTGTCCGGCCTCGTATTCATGGGCGTAGTGCCCGATCACCTGCCAGCCCGGGGCGTCCGGGTCGCCGCGAAGGGCGACCAGCGTCGCGTCTTCGTCTTCGACCAGGTGGGCGAGGGTGATCGGCTGCCCGTCGGCGGCGTACCACGACTCGGCCGGCTCCAGCTCGCCGCGCCGCTGCGCGGCCTGGGCCCGCCCGGTCCACATCTGCTGTTCCTCGTCGGACAGCGGGATCTTGTGGTGCTGGCCACCGTGCTGGTCGGCGAGGTTGCTGGCGATGACGCTGTGATCTGCCCACGCGGTGAGGTGTGGCCACAGGGCCGCGTGCTGCGCGCGCTCGGCCGGGGAGCCGGGAAGGGGCGGCCGGTCGAGGGCCCGGCGGATCTCGGCGGTGGAGGCGGCCAGGCCGTCCAGCACGGCCCGCCACCCGGCCAGGTGCCGGGCGGGTGGCAGTTCTCCGAGCGCACGGTGGGCGGCATCGAGCAGAGCGTCGGCGTGCGGGGCGAGGTGCGTGGCGTATGCCTGCACGGCCGCCTGGTCGCGGTGGGCCCGTGCGACGGCGGCGGCGTTGGCGTGGAGGGTGCGGCCGTAGCGGTCGCGTGTCAGGTCGAGCGCGACCTCGGTCTCGCGGTCGATGACCGCCATCCGCAGCCGGAAGTCGCGGGCGGCATTGGCGAGTTCGGAGGCTGTCGGCAGAGGGCCGTCGGGGGGTGGCGTCATCGGGTCCGCCCGACGGAGGCCGTCAGGTGGACGGTCGGTGCGTAGGTGGGCTGGGGCGGGATCGGCCGAGCGGAAGGCGGCGAGGTGGTGGGCGGCGTGCCGCGCTGCGTGGTGCGGTCGGCGGCGGCCTGGGCGCGGCGGCTGCGGCGCTCCAGAAGCCCGTTCGGCAGAGCCGGGCGCGGTGGGCCGGGCGAGAGGGCGGGTTCGACGGGGAAGTCGGCGTGTGCGGCGTGCCCCAGGCGGCGCAGGTCCGTTACGGCCTGTCGGGCGCGACGGTGGCCGTCGCGCCCGGGTTCGTTGAGCCGGTACAGACCGGGTGTGGTGGGGACGGGTTCGAACTGCTCGCGGGTCAGGAACCACTTGGCCAGGTGCGGGGGCAGCTCTGGTGAGGCGGCGGCGACGAAGCCCAGGTCGGGGTGGGTGCCGAAGCGGAAGTGGTCAGACAGAGAAGAATCCTTATCTCTAGGGCTTCACAGGTGCGCGTTCGTCGGCCGGGCAGGGGTGGGCGGGGCCGGGCGGCGGTGAGCTGTCGCGGACAGCGCCACGTGGCCGCCGGGGACGGCGGCGCGGGCTTGGCGTTCGAACGTCTCGCCGTCGGCGAGCCATGTCTCGATGGCCGGCAGGACGGCGGCGCCGAGTTCGCTGCGTATCTGGCTCCACTGGCGGGCCGGAAGTGTCGCGGGGATGGAGTAGAGCTCCGCGCGCAGGTCATTGAACTCGGCCCAGGCGTCTTGGCTGTTGGCGAGTGCCTCGTGCAGTCGGGCCAGTGCGGCAGCGTCCTGCGGCCAGGGGCTCGCGGTGGGACGGCAGCGGCTGAGCAGGAGCGGTGCGTGCTGGAGGACGTTGCGGAAGGAGAGCCAGGCGTGGTCGGCGAACGCACGCTCCATCTGCGGCTGCAGGCGCGAGTTGGCGAGCGGCATGCCGTCGCTGTACCGGCCGGAGTCCTTGATCGCCTGAAGTGTTTCGTACTCCGGGCGGATCCGGTTCAGGGCGGTCATGACGGTGTCGAGCCGCCGGTGGTGCAGGGCCCTGCGGTAGTTGGGCAGGAAGGTGTGGGCGACGGCGCGGGCGGCGCGGTTTGCTGCGGCGGGCAGCGCGATGCTGCGCGGCGCGTTCGGCTCGTCCCAGTTGTCGTCGTACTCCTGGGTGGCGAAGGCGCCCAGGAGATAGCCGCTGGCGTGCCCGGGGCGTTCGATCAGCAGCAGCTCGGTGCCGGCGTGGTTGTTCAGCATGACCGCGTACGGGACGCGGTCATGGAGCATGGCCTGGAGGAGGTCGCCGCTGTCCCACAGGGAGCCGATGAGGTCCTCCTGCCAGTGCTGGCGGGGGTAGATTTCCAGCTTCGCGCTCCAGGTGCCGGGCAGCCGGGCGGCGATGGCCTGGCCGGTGTCGCCGAGGTAGGGGCGGGGGCTGGTGGTGATGGTCGCGCCGTGTTCGTGGGCGCGGTGCACCAGGGCGCTGGCGGTCTCGCGGGCGTTCTGCGCCGCACTCAGCGGGGCGGCGAAGGCTCCGTCGGGCAGGCGGCTGAACCCGGCTTCCTGCAGGGCGTCGCGGGCTTGGAGAAGGTTCTCGCCGGACGCGATGGCGACGAGGCCGTGGGTGCGGCTGGTCGAGAGGATGATTTCCGCGGGGGGCGGGTTGGTCATGTCGGTGGTCCTGAAGGTCAGCGGTGCGCGCGAGCCGACGGGCCTTCGGCAGGCTCCGGCGGCCGGGTGCGGAGAGCGGGCGTCGGCTGGTGGCTGCGGAGGGCGGTGCGCAGGCCGCGGCCGTAGTGCCAGGCGTGCTCGCGGGCCGCGGCCTCCAGCTGGTCGTATCCGGGCTGGGCGGTGAGCTGGCCCGGGTGCTTGCGGTATCGATACACCGGGGTGGGCAGCAAGATCCCGGGAGCCAGACTCGAGATGCCGACAGCCGTGCAGTAGTCCTCGCCCTGGACCAGACCTCCCATCGGGGCGGCGCGGAAGAGGTCGGTGCGGGCGAGGATCGTGGTCGGCCCGATCGGGATGGTGTCCGCCGGGGACTTCCAGTACGTCCACACGTCGCCCGCCTCGTGCCGGCCGGGCGGGGCGGGACACCGCCACAGCCGGGTCGACCGGTCGGGATAGAGGTCCTCGCTCCATCCGGCGCACCAGCCCACCCCGGCCGCCTCCAGGGTGGTCAGCCGCAGAGACATGGCATCGTCGGTGAATTCGTCGTCATCATCGGCCCAGTTGCAGTACGGGGTCCGCACCTGTGCGAGGGCCAGGTTCCGGGCGCAGGCGGCGCCGACCGGGCGGGGCAGGGCGAGGGTGCGCACGCGGGGGTCTTGCGCGAGTGCGGCGGGCAGCCGGTCGGGTGAGACCCCGTCGAGTGCGATGACGGCCTCCTTCTTTCTGCTGTTCAGTTCTGTCTCATGAGATCTGTGGTTCAGTTTCGCTCCGTTGTGGTGGGGCGGGTGGGCTGACGGGTGCCCTGTTTGCCCGCAGGGAGGGACGAGAGTGGATCTTGCCTTTGTGCAGTCCGGGCTACTGGAGAAGTTCCTGGAGACTGACGTCATCTCGGCCGCGGAGGTCGCTGCACTACTGAAGCGGCGCGGCTTGCTTGACGGGACGCCGGTGTTCCTCGACGAGGAGACGCAGATGCCGGTGCCACCGCTGTGTGAGTACGGCAAGTACCTGTCGACGGCGCTGCTCGACGAGACCACGCTGAAGGACTACGGGCGGGCGGTCGGTCGGTCGGCTGGATGACTACCTGGCCAGTCTGGGCAGCGATGTGCTGTCGGCGGTGGAGTCGGATCTCATTGCGTACCGCGACCAGCGCTGTCGCCGGCAGGAGCGGCCCATCGGGGCCTCGGCTTGGGGCAAGGAGTCGTTCGTCCAGGATGACCTCTACAGCTTCCTCGTCGACCGGAAGGTTTTGACGCACCGGCCGGCGCGTTTGGCGGCGCGAGGGCGTAACGCCTTGGCGCCGCAGGTCCGGTTCAGCATGGACATCCGGCATTTGACCTTCGAGCAGTACCGGTACTTCCGGGACGTGGGCCTGGGGGGCCAACTGCCCGCTGCCCGTGTGGATGTGGCCTTCCGCGGGTGGTCTCCGCTGCGCAACCGTGCCGGCTCGGACATCGCCCTTGGCTCGGGGACACGCTGGCGGGAATGGTCGACCGTGTTGCTGCCCGAGATTGGGCTCTGGCCCGGAATGCCGGGCGGGGCGGCTGAGTACACGGTCCAGGCGTGCGCGAAGTACGGCAAAGCACGCGCCGTTTACGTTCCCGAGGACGCTGTCGCCTCCGCCGACGTGTTCTGCCTGCTGGAGCGACCGGAGATCGTCCGCAAGGCGGCATGGACCTTGGAGCGCAAGGCAGGTGACTTGTTCGTGGTGGGCGACGTCGACGTGGCCGCCGGGCGAGTACGCGGTGTCTTGGACGGCCTTGTCCGGGAGTTCCAGATGTCGGCGATGCCCGCCAAGCTGCGCCGGATCACCGTCTCTGAGGGCGAGTTCGGGCTTGAGGCGTTGTCCCTGTTCGTCTGTCGCGGCGGGCTGATGCCGGGTGCGGACGCCTGGAAGGGCTATCGGCACCGGGCCTGGACACGCATGACCATGCTCGCCGATGAGACCACCCCGCATCTGCCGGCCCGGCGGTGGAGATGGCACGACCTGCGGCACACCTACGCTCTGAGGTTGCTGACCTACCTGGAGAACATGATGGATGGCGAGGAGCCGGACCTGCGGGCTCGTCGGCGCCGGCATCGTTCTTACTTGACCGGTCGCATCCGGCACAACCCGTTGTTGATCGTCAGCCGAAGACTGGGGCATGCCAGCCCAGAAACTACGTATCAGTACCTCCAGTACACGGACGATCTGATCAACGAGTTCGAGGTCGCGTTCTCCGGCTGGGTTGGTGACGACGAGGCGACCTATGCCGAGATCGCCTCGCGCGCTCTGGCGTTCGTCAAGGAGGCCCGTTGATGCCGAGGAAACGCAGTAACGGACGAAGCAAAGGGGAGCGCGAGCGGCTCTTGGCGCTGCTGGCGAACCCGACGCCACCGGGTGGCGTCGGCCCGCGGGTGGTCAAGACGTCCCGAGTCCTGTTGGTGGTGAATCCGGCGGAGTTCCGCTGCACGTGTCTGGCCTCTCAACTGGCGGACGAGTGGGTGGAGTACGTGGCCGCCACCGCCATCACCGCCCACGCGCGGACCTACCTCATGGCGGTCAACAGGTTCTGCGAGTACGCGGACGAGGTGCTCGGGCCAAGGGCCGGGGCAGCGAGTTTGACTGATCCGCGGCTCTTCGACGTGCTCGTGAATTGGGAGCTGTCCCTGCCTGAGTTACGTTCCGAGCTCTACCTACCCCTCCGTGTTGGCCTCGGGCCTGCGCATGCTCATCGTGCGCCGTGACGACCACCCTGACCGTGAGGTCGCACCCGAGCTGGCTGGGCTGGCCCGCCGGCCCGGACTCCTGACCAGCGGCGAGAAGACCGAGCGGGACGAGTTCACCCGACACGAGAAGCGAGCCATGGTCCGTGCTGCCTGGCAGAGTGCCCATGCCGCGCGCAAGCGGCTGGACGAGGGCCGGGCCCTGGCCGACCAGGGGTGCCACCCGGACGCCGGAAGCTGGACTAGCGTTCCGGACCTGCTCTGGGGCATCGCCCACGGGGGCATCACCCTCGATGACGTCCGCCACCGGGTCCCGCCTCTGAGGGAATGGCCCCACGAGTTGCGGGAATTCGCTGCTGGCGGTGACAAGGTACTCATTGCGGCGACGGCCAGGATCCAGCTGCTGCGCAGGCTGTTCGCGTGTTTGTATCCACACACCTTCGACCTCCATGCCTTTCGTGTCCTATTGATGGATGCCACCGGCTACACCTCGGAAGAGGTCACCGGGTTCGGCGAGAAGCAAGTGGAGTTCCTGCCCAAGGGCGTCCGGTTGACCCTGGTCAAGAAGCGGGCCGGGCTGCTGAGACACCGCGCCTTCCGCGACCTTCCCGCTAGCAGGAAGAAGCCGGACGAACAACAGGCGGAAGAGGGCCGACTGACCGTGAACTGGCCGCGGCGCGAGGCCAGCGAGGTGGTACGCCAACTGTTGGACTTCACCGCCCAGGCTCGCGGCCGGGCTGCGCATGTCACCGACACCCTCTTCGTCAGCGCCGCCGTCCGCCCCGACTACACCGTGGTGTTCGGGCCGTGGCACCCCACATGCGACTTGTCTTTCAAGGCATGGCTCGATGGCGTGGGCGTCGAGGTCCAGGGCGACCCCCACATCGGCCGCCTGCGGAAGTCGGTCAAGGTCGAGAAGGCGATTGTGACCGAAGGACGGGTCAGCGATGCCGCAGACGACCACACCGAGGAAGCCTTCATCGGGCACTACGCGCAGGGCACGACGCTGCAGATCCTGTCCGGCCGGACCATCGCAACGGCTCAGCAGCACTGGTTCGACCAAGCTCTTGACCACGTCGACGGACCCACAGTCCTCAGCGACGGACAGGACGTCGACCAGGGCCAGCTGCAGGCAACGGGACTGTCCACGCAGGAAGCCGAGGGCATTATGACGGGCCAGCTCGACATGGGTGTCTCGCACTGCAAGAACCCCTACCAGGGGCCCTTCAGCCGTCCCGGTGAACTCTGCACCGTCGCGCCACTGCGCTGCCTGGAGTGCCGCAATGCCTGGATCTTGCCCTCCAATCTGCCCCAGCTCCTGCTTTTCAAGAGGCACCTGGAACGACTCCGTTCGGTCTTGGCTCCGCCGGCGTTCGCGCGGCTTTGGGGCCAGAGCTGGGTGAACCTCGGGGCCGTACTGGACGATCGCACGCCCGAGGAACTCGCCCACGCCCGCAAGCACATCGAAGCCGGAGAGGCCGTGCTGGATCTGCCGCTGGCCGCGAACACGGAGTTCGACGCATGACGTTTCCTCTTCCTCAGCAGCGTCGTCCGTCCTTGTTCCGGGACGACGAGCCCGTCGTCCGGGGGCGCTCGCTCCTGCCCGGAGCCCGGGTCCCGCGATTCGGTGATCGAACCGTCTGGAACTTCAACGGGGTTCTCAAACGGCCGGCCAATGTCAAAGCGGTCGACTGGAGGGTCGACTTCAGCCTGGAGTTGGAGGACCCGTACTGGAATCTGCTGGTGCGCGAGTTCCTCACGTTCGCACTCAATCA
This sequence comes from Streptomyces sp. NPDC056486, assembly GCF_042795295.1. NCBI lineage: Bacteria > Bacillati > Actinomycetota > Actinomycetes > Kitasatosporales > Streptomycetaceae > Streptomyces > Streptomyces sp. NPDC056486. The sequence continues at coordinate 8,687 of NZ_JBHTSF010000148.1, read as the reverse complement.
CCGGCACCCCGCCGTCTTGAAGAGCGGTGTCATCCTCGACGGCGCCAATGATCCTCGAACCCTCAGCCATTTCGCCTCGCACGTGCGGACAGCTGCACGCTGGGGCGAGGAGAACGGTGTCCTTCGCGAGGCATGGACGGTTGATGACCTGCGTCAGCGCATCAACGTCCTGGCCGCGGAGGGAAGATCCCCGCAAACGGTCCGCCACCACGTGACCACTCTCAAGAGCCTCGCGGCAGCGGCTCCCGCGCTCAGCCTGTCCTGGCCGGCCGAGGATCCATGGCCCGGGCAGAGCGCCCGTCAGGTCGCCGAGGTCAGCGGCAAGACCAAGCTCAGCACTCCCGTCGTTCCGCCGGCCACCTGGTTCCCGCTGATCCGCGCGGCCTGGGCCTACATCCACGACTTCGCCCCCGACATCATGCGCGCCGACCGCCGCCATGAAGAGCGTCTCGTCACCGCGAACCCGACGTCGTGTGACCTCGACGGGCGGCTCGAGGAGTGGCTCGCCGATCCGCAGAACAAGGTCCCCGTTCACACCGCGCCATCGCATGATCTGGTCCCCCACGTGAACTGGAGCCTCCTCACGCTCCTCCTCGGCTACGACCCGGTGCACCGCTCGGCGTTCTCTGACTCCCTCAGTCACACCGCCAAAAAGGCCCGGCTGCGGCGACGTGCTCTCGTCCTGGAGGCGGTAGCCGCAGGGCGAACAACTTCCCATGCGCTGGTGGGCGACCTCGCCCAAGTCATCCGACCGGACGGCACTACCGGCCCCTGGCACCACGGAATCGACCCGCGCGCCCTGAAGGAACTGAAACTGGCACTACGCGATGCGGCATTCGTGCTGGTCGTGGGCTTGTCGATGATGCGCGACTCGGAGGTACGCGAAATCCTGCGGGCACCCGTCGTCGAGCACTACAGCACCCCCGCCATCTCCTCCACCAAGATCAAGGGCACCACCAGCCGCCCCGGCAAACACTGGTGGATCGCTGAACCCCTCGTCGAGGCACTTGCCGTCGCCGAGGCCGTCTCCTCCCACGACGAACGCATCTTCGCCGCTGTCGGTCCCGGCGCAGGCCCCGACGGCACCATCAACGGCGTCAAGTTGCTGAAGTCGTTCATGAGACTCGTCAACGCCCACCGCAAGTGGACGGGACTCGACGAGATCCCCCTCACCTACCTCCGCCCGCACATGTTCCGCCGGACGATGGCGATGCTCACCGACCAGTTCCCCGGCTCCGAGATCGCTACCGGCATCCAACTCAAGCACCTCGCCAAGCGAGCCCTGGCCAACGCCACCACCCGCAGCTATGCCGCATCCGATTCCGAGTGGGCCAAGTACCTCGGAGACGCCCTCGACAACGTCAAGTTCCGCAAGATCAAGGACCTTTACGAGCGCCACACCGGCGGCGAGGAAATCGGCTTCGGCCCCGGCGCCGACCGAGTCAAAGACGCCTTCGACCAGATCGAGGCCACCGTCAAAGCCCGCGCCGGAGACGCCCGCACCGCGGATAGCCTCTTGCGCACCACACGGATCCACATCCGATTCGGCATGCTCAACAACTGCACCGCCGACCATACGAACCCCGTCGGTGCCGTCTGCCTCGAGAACGCGATCATCCCCGAGGGACACACCGGCCCGCTTGACGAACGCTGTCGACCCGATCGATGCGCCAACAGCATGATCGGCCCCGAGCACCTCCCGATCTATGAGTCCCATCAGCGCAAGCAACTCGAGCTCATCAACAGCCCCTCCACACCCGCCTGCCGCCGCGACCTCGCCGAACGCGAACTCGACATCACCCGCAACGTCTTCAAGATGGCCGGTGATCCCCGGTGACCCGACCCACCGACGCTCCAGAGGACACGGTCAGCCCCAAGACCGCCGCGGCCCTGCGAGCCGCGATGACTCGCCTATTCGAGGGACGGCCGCAGCGGACCGACGGTCGCCTCACCAAGGAGAATCTCTACAAAGAAGCCCAGGTCAGCCGCGCGACCATGAACCGGGCTCAGGCCGTTCTAGCCGAGTGGGACGCCCACATTGCTGCCCACGGCAAGGCCACCCCCGGTGAGGCGAAACGCGATGCCGCCATCGCCGACCTCAAGAAGCGCCTGACCACGAAGACCCAGGAGTGCACGCTCCTGGAGAAGAAGCTCAAGGCCGCCCACGCCGCTATCGCCGCCCTCTACCACGACAACGAAGCCCTTCGGCAGCAGCTCAACAGGGACGTCTCAACCACCGTCACGCCGATCCGGCCCCGCGGCCCCCACTCACGCCAGTAGGCGCTCGCGCGCTCACATGGCGAAGAACCATCGAATGCAACACACTTGAATTATGGACGTCGAAATACCTGAACCAATTCGGACAAAGCACCCACCTGCGGGAGTGAATGAGTCGATCAAGCTTTACTCGGGCAATTTGTCCGCGTCTAGCTCGACAGCCTCATTCCTTGCGGTTGGCGAAATCACATGGTGCTGGCTGCCCACTCCGCGTATCGACTACGAAATCGCTTCCAGCGACCCCGAAGTGTTGCAGTGGGACATGGCTGAGGAATTGGCGATCGGGATACCCGGAGGCGATATCCCTGAGATTGACGCCGGCAGTGGTGAAAAGTCGCCTATAATTCATGCTCGTGCGCGCTTGCCTGAAATGAGTAGAGGCTCCAAGCAGGATATGCGCCGAGTTGCATTCCATGTCGCCAATATGCCTATGACCATGGGCGATTCGTTGCGTGATGGAGGGAGTTGGTGGCGAGGGCGCACCATGCTCGTTGGGAACGGGTGGAGCATAATTCTAGATTCCCGCCGCGACAGCAAGGGGATTCGCGATCAACTCAAAGAGCAAGGGGGATTCGCTATCACTCATACCGGCCAACTGCAACGGGCGGGAGGGGAAGCCTTCGCCGAAGAAGAAGCTAATGACGCCCTCGAATTGCTCGGCTGCTGCCTGAGCTTTGCTTTTGGTCGCCATATTGCTCCCTCGCTCGCTGAAGGATATGACTCCGCAGATCAGGTGGTATGGCAGGACTGGCGAGCTCGCAGGATCTCCCCTTGGGGGACTCGCCATTCAATTATTGACGAGACGAGGCAGTCAGATCTGAGTGATATTTTTCTGCACTTTGCAGGATTCTGGGAAGATTACCTGATGCGGGATTTGCTCACCCATGCCACGCACTATTACATTGAGGCGAGCGACCCAAACCCGATCCAGCTCGCGGCATCCACTGCACAAGCAGGTCTTGAACTTCTCGCTTATGAGAAGCTTGTTGCATCAGGCTCGATGAGTAGCAATAGATATGGCAAGAACCATGCACATCAAAACATGTCAGCGCTACTCGCAGAGTATTCTATCGATGACTCCATTCCCGCGACTTTGGCTAGTCTCACCCAAGCCGCGAATACGCCCACCGCTTCCCTGTCCGGCCCTCAAATCCTGGCGCGGATGAGAAACGGAATCATGCACCCCTCGCGCGAAAAGCCGCGATACGACGTAGAGGCTTGGCTAGATGCCTGGTCGCTCGCTCGCAAGTACCTCATACTTTCGACGCTAGGTCGCATCGGTTTTCAGGGGTCGATCCGTGATCCAATTGACGAGGAGAAACATGTCGGCAAAGTGACGAGGGTGCCTTGGGCGGCTCCGCCGGTGAAGGGCTGAGTAGACCCGCGACAGGCCCGCACCCCCTAAGCTGCCCAGGAGATCAATCCAGCGTTCCCTTCGGTGGACCGAGGCGAAGACCCGGTCCACGCAGGTCGCTCGCCTATCACCGAATGCCCCATGAGACACACTGAGCGCGAAGAACAGTCCCACGACGCGTCCTGCTGCTGGAGGCTGGCATGCAACTCCAAGAGGTACGGGACGCGCTTCGCGCGCAGCCGGGTCGGGGTGATGATGGCGACTTCGGCGATGTTCGTGAGGGGCACTGCGGCAACTTCCTTGTGGGGGCGGGGGCGGGGGCGGGGGCGTGGTCAATGGTCCGGATGATCCCCGGTTTCGCTAACCGGGGATCCTCTGCTATAGGTGCCTGTGTCGGTTCCGAGCTTTCAGTGGAACCGGACCCAAGCAGAATCGCGACCCCTCGCTGCCTCCGGGAACGGCGAACTGGACATCCCGAATCCGACTCGCTGGAAAGAATTCTTCAGGAATGATCCTATGGACAATTGCCGTCGGCTCTCGGTGAGTTCGACGCTCGCCTCGAAGGCAAGCTCGACTGGGTGGGGGCCCGCCGCAACGGGACGTTAGGCGGAAGCCTGTGGAGTGCACGTGCGGTGTGTGCCGACGTTCAATCGCGCGGCACCACGATCGCGGTCCGCTGAGCGGGACAGGCGACGGCGTCTCGGTAGCGGCACGGTGCCTGCGGTCGCGCGGCAGGCGGGACCGCATGGCAGCTCGGCGAAGGCGTGCTCGCGGACGTCGACGTCGTACGCGGACAGGTCGCCCACGGGGCGGGGTCTGCGACTGTTCCGATACTCGGCTTCACCATGGCGTGAGGTGTATGCGGCACTGCATGTACGCGCCCACTACCTCGGTGTGGCCGTTGCGATGTGACCGCCTGGGGTTCGTCGGCCGGGCCGGTTAAGGGGTGTCCGGTGCCGGTTCATGGACGTATGAGGCGGCCATGTCGAGCCCTTGGGCGAGGAAGGCGCTCAACTCGGTGTTCCAGGCCCGCTCCGTGGCGAGGTCGGGTGGCAGCGGCAGATGCAGGGCACGGCGCAGATCAAAACGATGGAGGTCGAACGCGATCTGCAGAGCCTGCCCGTAGAGCAGGGCAGCGTTCAGCGCGGAACGGTGGGCGAGGATGCTCAGCGCCACCAGGGCGACGGGTAACAGCAGCCACCAACTTCCGTGCCGGGCCAGAAGGATCCCCGTGGAGACAGCACCGAGGGCGAAGACAGCGCAGAAGCGGGCAGCGATGTCGAGCTGGTTGCGGGCGTCGTCGGCCAGCGTCGAGAGGCGTTCGGGCAGGAGCGGATAGAGGCGGGGCCAGAAGGTGACGGTGTCCAGTCCGTAGCGGCCGCCGGCCTGGTCCTCGGCGGCGCGCAGGACATTGCCCAGCCGGGTGGGCATGGTGCGTTCAGCGTCCTGCGGATAGAGGTGGCGCAGACGCCAAACGGCCCGGTCGACCAGGGCGCGTTCATCCGCCGGGGGAGGGGCGCTGCGCGGAGCAGCCAGTGCGCGGTCATCCGCGCACCGTGCCGCATAGGCCGTACAGCGCCGCCGCTTGAGACGGCCGATGGCCCCGGTGTCCGGCCAGTAGCCCTCCAGTAAACGAACGAGGGGCAGTTGCAAAGGCGTCAGCAGGAGGGCAGCGACGGTCGCGGCGACGCCTACGGCCAGGCTCTGGGCGATACCGGCATGGCGGAACTGGTCAGCGACATCGGACAGCGCCGGACGCTGCCCGGGCGCTCCCGCCCGGATCAGTGCAGCGAGCGACACCAGCAGCAGGACGTTGGGAAGGACGCCGCCCAGGACGAGCCTGCGGCCCGCTCCCTGGGCGACGCCGATCAGCGCGTCGAGCCTCACACGGGCACCAGTTCCTGCTCCGGGTGCACCGGGCAGCGCAGTGCTTCGCCCCGGGCACCCACGATGGCGAACACGTGCTCTGCTGTGCATTCGGGCCGGGAGCACCGGTACTGCCGCCACAGGTAGTGGGGCGTTCCGGGCATGAGCAGTTGCGAGGCGCTGTCGAAGTCGGCTTCCGCGCGGTCGTCGATCATTTCCGCGCTGAGCTGCTCGGCGGCGGCCCTGGTGAGCAGTGCTCGTGTGTCGTCCTCGGCGACCTGCAGCCGCTCGCGGGCCGGATCGCCGCCGAACCAGGTCTCGATCGCGGCGATGGCTGAGGTGAACGGGCAGGTGGGGTCGAGGACGAGCGTGGGAGCGTGATCGTGCCACGACGAGGGTGGTGCGAGTCGGTTTCGTAGCTGCTCATAGGTCATGTGTCGCTCCGGGGGAGGATCGCGCGAGGCTGCGTTGGCCGTCGCCGAAGGCGGCGAACGCGCCCCACAGCCATGGATCGGCAAACGGCGGGTGGGAGGCGCTGCCCAGGGCATGTGCCCATGCTTGGAGGCGGAACCGGCTGCGTGGCTCCACGGCCCGGCCCGCCAGGGCAGCCGCGCGCGCTGCCGCCGCGGTGGGGGTGAGCGTGCGCAGTCGGTCGGCAGCCTGGTGAACCGCGTTGGCTATGCTCATCGGAGCGTCTGTGCAGCAGAGTTCCTCGTAGAAGAGGTCGGCCCAGAGGGCCGCCACTCGGTCGGAGACACGCCATCCGGTCGCCACCACGGTGCGGACCCCGGCCAGTTGGAGGGCGGCTGGCAAGCCCGTGTACTCATCGATCGCGTGCTCCAGCCCGATGCCACCAGTCTCGCACCCGGCGAGAACTGCCAGCGCACACTCGGTGAGGTGGTCGTCGAGGAGCAGATCGGCTGCCGTCCACAATTCGGCAGGGCCGGAGCGCACCGGGCCGGAGCGTGTCCACACCGCGCCGCCATTGGGCCGCTCGAGGATCCTGTCGATCACATCCCCCTGCAGATGCCGCTCAATGAGCCGCCCGGCCTCGGGCAAATCGGCGATCCTGTCGCCGTCATCGTGGTAACGCCAGTTCACCGCTGCCTCCAGCCAGTCTGCGAAGAGGGCCGGTGCGGTGGCGGGGGCGTGGACGAGCAGCGCGGATCGGGAGGCGTTGAGGATGTCGGAGCGCCCGTGCCCGCTGAAGTGGAGGATGGTCGGCGAGGGTGACAGCGCGTCGAGGATGCCTGACAGCGTTGCCTCCTGTTCTCCACGGACCTGTACCTCCCACCCTTGCGCCCGCAGCCGTTCAGTGACCGTGGAGGCTTCGACCGCCGCGAGCGGGAGATCGCTGGTGGGGTTCGCTACGACGACCGCGCGTCGGCCTGCAGCCAATGGAGGTCCGTCGCGCTCCTCCCGCGTCCGTACCAACGTGGCGGCACTGCTCACGGTGGTGACGACGTAGGGTCGCAGACTCGGCATCACATGGAAGGGCACCGGGTGCAGTAGGCGGTGCGGAACGACAATGAGACGCCTCAGGCCCAATGACTGGATGCGACGGGCCAGTTGGCGGATGAGACGTTCTTCCGCTGCCTCGATGAGGTGCGCAAGCAGTGAGGAGCGCCGCTCCGGCGGCACCAGCCATGGTGTGGCCGCAACGTCTAGCCAGCCCGGCTGCTGCACATCGTCACTGAACAACCGCAGCAGGGTCTCCGGCTGACCGGGCTCGTACAGGGTCGCCGCCGGTATCGCCCCGCCACGGCGGGTCAGAACCACCGAGAGCACTCCAGCATCGGTGCAGGCGAGCAGCAGGACGCCCTCGTCGGGGGCAAGGACGCGGGCCACCTCGTCGAGTGTCACATCGTCGTCGAAAGCGGCAACGAGACGCTCACGCTCTTGTGCGTACAACGTCTGCAGGGCAGCAAGGGGCGAGACCCAGCCTTCCTCGGCCCGTGTCCATTCGGGGCGGCGTTCCGCCGCGTAGATGCTGCGCTCCATGTCTAGAAAGCGGGCGTCGGCACGCAGGCTGGCCTGAAAGCGCAACCGCAGGCTCTTGCCGCGGTCCACCAGTTCGGCCGCCGTGCCCCACTCTCCGCGTTGGATGTGAGCGTCCACCATGGCATACAGGGCCGTGGCGTAGACCTCGCCCGTATCCGTCTCGTCTTCCCGGCATGCAGCCTTCAGATACTCCCCGCGCAACAGGCTGAGCCAGGGGCGCAGGACCCGGACAACGTCCTGCGGACGGTCGGCTCGCTCATGGGCACGTGCTGCCATGACGGCCAAAATGGCAGCGTCATGGCTGTCCCCAGCCTCCGCAATCTCCGCTTCCAGGCGCTGGGCTGCGTCGGCCTCGTCCGCGGCGTCGGCGACGAGGGCTTCCAGCCGCCGCATCCGTCCATCTGGCAGTGCGTGCTCCTTGATCGCGGCGAGCTGCCCCAGGACGGCCGTCGCCCGCGTGATGACAGCACGCTGCCGCTCCGCGTCACCAGCATCCCGGGCCTCCAAGGCGCGACTCACCCACCAGTCGACGGCGAAGGAGCGGAACGCCTGGGCGTAGACGGGTGCGACCAAGTCGGTGAGCTCCAAGCTCAGTTCTAAAAGCTGCTCCGCGGCGTCGGCATCCCCCGGCTCCCCGCCCAGCATGAGCCGTGCGGTCGACAGGGCCCCCGCGTAGTCGCCTGCATCGACGCGTTCGACCAGGTCGTCACCGAGCAGCGACGTCGTACGGGGCACGTCGTGTTCCGGGTGGCCTCGGGGCACATGGTGCGAGCCCATCGCTTCCCAGAATGCTGCATCAGGGTCCTCCTGACGTAGCGCCAGAGCCGCGACGTCGGCCAGCGCGCGTAACCGTCGCTCTTCGTCGTCGGGCCAGTTAGTCAATCGCCGACTGCCCTGGATCCACCCGCTGAATAGGTCCGTTGCCTCCTGGTACAACGCTGTTCCCTCCGGGCTCTGGGAGCGCAATTCCCGAAGGGAATCGAACAGCGTCATGCCGTGGTCATAGAGGGCGTTGGCCAGCGCTGGAGCGCGCTGTTCGGGAGGGAGACGCAGCAGGGCGTGCGCGGCGGCCCTGGCGGCATTTTCTTCGTGTTTGAGCTCGATCCCCATAACTCTCCCGCACCCCGCTCACCTCAGGAGTTCGGTCCGAGCTTGCTCACCTTTTCTTCGTAGTAGGCGGTGGCACATT
>NZ_JBHTSF010000147.1:0-21356 GCF_042795295.1 Streptomyces sp. NPDC056486 | reverse complement strand
CGTAAGAGAGATGCGGGCCCACCTTCAACAGCTAGGTCAAGCTTCAGCCGGCCAGAATCGCCCGCGCAAGCTTGGCCGTCTCGGTCGGCGTCTTGCCGACCTTGACGCCCGCGGCCTCAAGGGCCTCCTTCTTGGCCTGCGCGGTACCGGAGGAGCCGGAGACGATGGCGCCGGCGTGGCCCATGGTCTTGCCCTCGGGCGCCGTGAAGCCGGCGACGTAGCCGACGACCGGCTTCGTCACGTTGGCCTTGATGTAGTCCGCCGCACGCTCCTCGGCGTCGCCGCCGATCTCGCCGATCATGACGATCAGGTCGGTGTCGGGGTCGGCCTCGAACGCCTCGAGGGCGTCGATGTGCGTCGTGCCGATGACGGGGTCGCCACCGATGCCGACGGCCGAGGAGAAGCCGATGTCACGGAGCTCGTACATCATCTGGTACGTCAGCGTGCCGGACTTCGAGACCAGGCCGATACGGCCCGGCTTCGTGATGTCGCCCGGGATGATGCCGGCGTTCGACTGGCCCGGGGTGATGAGACCGGGGCAGTTCGGGCCGATGATGCGGGTCTTGTTGCCCTTCGACTTCGCGTACGCCCAGAAGGCGGCGGAGTCGTGGACGGCGATGCCCTCGGTGATGACGACCGCGAGGGGGATCTCGGCGTCGATCGCCTCGACGACGGCGGCCTTGGAGAAGGCCGGCGGCACGAAGAGGACGGAGACGTTGGCGCCCGTCTTCTCGATCGCCTCGGCGACGGAGCCGAAGACCGGTACCTCGGTGCCGTCGAAGTCGACGGACGTGCCGGCCTTGCGCGGGTTCACGCCGCCGACGATGTTCGTGCCGTCGCCCAGCATGAGCTTGGTGTGCTTCATGCCCGTGGCACCGGTCATGCCCTGGACGATGACCTTGCTGTCCTTGGTCAGGAAGATAGCCATGGTGTTCTGACCTGGTCCCTTACTTCGCAGCCGCGAGCTCGGCGGCCTTGTCGGCCGCGCCGTCCATGGTGTCCACGCGCTGTACGAGCGGGTGGTTCGCGTCCGACAGGATCTTGCGACCCAGCTCCGCGTTGTTGCCGTCGAGACGGACGACCAGCGGCTTGGTGACTTCCTCGCCCTTGGACTTGAGGAGCTCGAGCGCCTGGACGATGCCGTTGGCGACCTCGTCGCACGCGGTGATGCCACCGAAGACGTTGACGAAGACGGACTTGACGTCCGGGTCGCCGAGGATGATCTCCAGGCCGTTCGCCATGACCTCGGCCGAAGCGCCGCCGCCGATGTCGAGGAAGTTGGCCGGCTTGACGTTGTTGTGCGCCTCACCGGCGTACGCGACGACGTCGAGGGTGCTCATGACGAGACCCGCGCCGTTGCCGATGATGCCGACCTCGCCGTCGAGCTTGACGTAGTTGAGGTTCTTGGCCTTGGCAGCAGCCTCGAGCGGGTTGGCTGCGTCCTTGTCCTCGAGCGCCTCATGGTCGGCCTGGCGGAAGTCGGCGTTCTCGTCGAGCGAGACCTTGCCGTCAAGGGCCAGGATGCGGCCGTCCTTGGTCTTCACCAGCGGGTTGACCTCGACGAGGAGCGCGTCCTCGGCGACGAAGGTGTCCCACAGGGTCACCATGGCCTCGGCGACACCCTCGGCCACATCGGCCGGGAACTTCGCCTGGGCCACGATCTCGCGGGCCTTCTCGATGCTCACGCCGTCGACGGCGTTGACCGGGACCTTCGCGAGGGCCTCGGGAGTCTTCTCCGCGACCTCCTCGATGTCCATGCCGCCCTGCACCGACGCCATGGCGAGGAAGGTGCGGTTGGTGCGGTCGAGGAGGTACGAGACGTAGTACTCCGCCTCGATCTCCGGGGACAGCTCGGCGATCATCACCTTGTGGACCGTGTGGCCCTTGATGTCCATCCCGAGGATGTCCGTCGCGCGAGCGACGGCCTCGTCCGGGTTGGCGGCCAGCTTCACGCCGCCGGCCTTGCCGCGGCCACCGACCTTTACCTGTGCCTTGACGACCGACTTGCCGCCCAGCTTCTCGGTGGCCTCGCGCGCCGCCTCAGGCGTGTCGATGACTTCACCGGCCAGCACCGGTACACCGTGCTTGGCGAAGAGGTCCCTCGCCTGGTACTCGAACAGGTCCACGCGCGTCCGTCCCTTTTCCGTGATCTCGCTGCGATCTCGCTGCTTTGTGGTCAGCTGTCTGCGTGGGCGTGCCGCGGAGGGCAACGTGACTGCGCTGTCACAAGGGAGGCGTAGGACGGAGTCCGGTACGCGGCATGTCCGTCTCGCAGGTTATCGCCGTGGACCGTAGGTCCCTAAATCGCAGATCACATTTGGGCGGTGATGACTGTCACAGATCGCGGGACCAGGGCTTATCCGTATGTGGAGAGGGCGGTCCCTGTGATGACAGGGACCGCCTGTTTGCTCCTGTTACGGCTGTTACGGCAGGTCCAGCTGGTGCCGCCGCACGAGCTGGACCGGCCGTAGCTGTTACAGCTGTCGTATCTGGTGTAGCTGTCGCATCTGTCGTATCTGTCGTATCTATCAGACGTTGTACGTCGCGTTGTACGCCTGCTCGTACGTCGGCAGGTAGTCCGGGGTGACCGAGTCGGCCACGCCCTGAACGCCCGAGACGGCGTTCCCGGCGAGGGACTGCGCGTCGGGGGCGACGGTGCCCGTCAGGTCCTGCGCGAACGGCGAGACCTGGCCGATGACGCCACCGGCGAACGGGTGGACGTCACCCGTGACGCCGTACGCGAGCTCGCCCGCGCTGCCGCCGACGCCCTGCACGACGGGCCGCACCTGGTCGGTGACGGTCTGCACGAGCGGCGATACCGAACCGACGACACCGCCCGCGAAGGGCCGCACGTCGTCGCCGACGACACTCTGCGCGAACGGCGGGACCTCGCCGACGACCCCGCCTGCGAACGGCCGCACATCGCCGACCACGCCCTGAGCGAGGTAGGTGACGTCGTTGACCGCCTGCCCGGCGACCGGCACGACACCGTCGACGGCGGTGGCCGCGACGGGCGGCAGCACGGAGGCGGCGGTCTCGTCGACGACGGGGGTGGCGGTCTTCGTGGCCGTCGACGCGGCGGTCCGCGTGGTGCCCTCGATGTCGGGGGCGAAGGCGGAGAGGGGGCCGAAGAGGTAGTCGACGGAGTCCTCGGGGGTGGTGACGTCCGAGGTGGAGACGTCGGGGGTGGAGACGTCAGGGGTCGTGACCGCGGGGGCCTTCGGGGCGTCGACCTGGGGGAGGTCAGCGGTCTTGGAGGCGGTCTTGGGGGCGGCCTTCGAGGCGGTCTTGGAGGCGGCGGCCTTCGCTTCAGCGACGGTGGACTTCGCCTTGCCCTGGACGTCGGCGACGTCGGCGACATCGCCGGTGACGCCAGTGACGTCGGCGACCGCGTCGGACGCGTTGTCCGGCAGGGCGACGGAGTGCTGGGGCAGTTCGTCCGCGCTGGCCACGGCGGAACCGAGCGCCCAGGCGCCCGTGACACCGGCGGCTATGACGATGGAACGACGGATGTTCTTGTTCATGTGTGCTTCAGATCCTTCGAACTCTGGCTGTGAATCCGACCCGGATACGTCCGGTCGGCGGGCAGACCTTTGCCACCCCCGCGCGGCAGGTCTTCGCGGGGAAAGGGCTGCCCTAGCCAGGGAATTCGGGAATGTCCCGGTGTCGTTCGCGGATCGGCGCGTGAACCTGACCGGCTCCGGCACCCTGCAGAAGCCGCACCGGCGCACGGCTTTCGAGGGACGCGGCGCACGGATCGCCGTGCCGCGTCGAACTCCCGTCACCGGCCGACGCACCGCTCAGGGTCCGTGCCGGGTCACCGGGAGGGGTCGGAAACGACCCGTCCTGCTCGGTGGTGCGGTGTGCATCATGCGCATCATGCGAGAGGTCACCACCGCCGAACAGGGCGGCACCGCGCACCGACTGACCGGCCGGGTACGTGGTGCTGCTGACGTCGGTGCCGTACGAAGAGTCGGCCCGCGCCCCTGACACCTGCGCCGGAGCACGCGGCTCGCCCTGACCGTCGCCGGGCGTCGCACCTTCCGGTGACGGGGTCCGGACGCCGGAGCCGGACTGCGGCAGCTCAGGGATGCCGGAGATGTCCGGCGTCTCGGGCAGCACTTGCTGCGGCGCACCCTCGACAACTCCGGTGACCTGATCCACGACCGGCCGCACCACGCCCCGCACGGTCCGGGCCACGGGCTCGGCGACGTCGGCCACCGGCTCGACGGCGGCATCACGCACCGCATCGCGCCCCTCCCGCGCGGTCTCCCGCACGGGCTCGGCCGCACGAGCCCGAGCCGAAGCCGGAGCCGGAGTTGAAGCCGGAGCCTGAGCCGGATCCCGAGTTGAAGCCGAAGCCGAAGCCGATACCGAAGGCGGAACACCGTCCACGGCATGCGCGCGTTCACCGCAGAGGAAACCCAGCGCGAGCAACCCGGCCAGCAACAGCACCACTTGCAGCGCACGCCGCCCGGCCACCGCGCGCATCATGCGCACAGCGGCATCGGGCAGAACGACTGCTGCGGGAGTCAAGACGAGGGGATTCCTCTACTGGGCGAGGCGGGTACTGGGCGAGGCGGGGTGCGGCGGGGCAAGGCGGTGCACGCGGAACGCGATGCTCCGGGAGTGAAGCCCGCCGATCCTCGCACGGGCCGCCCGCTCTTGCGCAAGCCCCCTGTTACCGATGCGTATTCATGTCCGGTATGGGAAGGGGACGCTTCTCGATCGCCGCTGCCATCACCTCCGGGAAGAGGTCCGGGGTACATGCGAAGGCCGGAGCGTCCAGCGCCGAGAGCGCCGCCGCGTGCTCTCGGTCGTACGCGGGTGTCCCCTCGTCGGAGAGCGCGAGCAGCGTCACGAACTGCACCCCGGACGCCTTCATCGCCGCGACCCGCTTCAGCATCTCGTTGCGTATGCCCCCTTCGTAGAGGTCGCTGATGAGCACGACGATGGTGTCGGCGGGCCGGGTGATCTGCGACTGGCAGTACGCGAGCGCCCGGTTGATGTCCGTTCCGCCCCCCAACTGCGTGCCGAACAGGACATCCACCGGGTCGTCGAGCTGATCGGTGAGATCGACGACATTCGTGTCGAAGACGACGAGCCGCGTGTTGAGCGACCGCATCGACCCGAGCACGGCACCGAACACCGAGGCGTAGACGACGGACGCCGCCATCGAACCCGACTGGTCGATGCAGAGGATGACCTCCTTCTTCACGGACTGCGATGCCCGCCCGTACCCGATGAGCCGCTCGGGCACGATCGTCTTGTACTCCGGCAGGTAGTTCTTGAGGTTGACCGCGATCGTGCGGTTCCAGTCGATGTCGTGGTGGCGCGGCCTGCTGACGCGGGCGCTGCGGTCGAGCGCGCCGGTGAGGGTGGCACGGGTGCGCGTGGCGAGCCGCTTCTCCAGGTCCTCGACGACCTTGCGCACAACGGCCCGCGCGGTCTCCTTGGTCGTCTCCGGCATGGCCTTGTTGAGGGAGAGAAGCGTCCCCACCAGATGCACGTCGGCCTCCACGGCCTCCAGCATCTCCGGCTCCAGGAGCAGCGTGGAAAGGCCGAGCCGCTCGATGGCGTCGCGCTGCATCACCTGGACGACGGACGAGGGGAAGTACGTCCGGATGTCCCCGAGCCAGCGCGACACGGACGGCGCGGATGCCCCGAGCCCCGCCGAACGGTCCCGCCCCCGGTCCTTCTTCCCCCCGTCCCCTCCCCCGTACAACGCACCGAGCGCCCCGTCCATCGCCGCATCCCGCCCGGCAAGCTCGCACCCTGTCCCGTCCGCCGCACCCCCACCCAGCACAAGCCGCCACCTCCGCAGCCGCTCCCCCGCAGGATCCAACGCCGCCCCAGCCACCACATCCGGCCCCACCCCCTGCGCCGCCCCCACATCCCCGCCTCGCCCCGCTCCCGCCTGAGCTGCGGTCGCTCCCCCTGCTTGGGCACCGGCTTCTACCCCGTTCTGAGCTGCGGCTGACGTCGTGCCCTGAGCCACGGCTGCCACCCCGCCTTGAGTCACCCCCGCCCTCACATCCAGCCCCCTGTCCTCTGCCGCGCCTTGCGCCGCCCCCGCTTTCCCGCCCGCAGGCACGTCCCCCGCTACTCCCTGAGCCACGTCCCGTGCCACGTCCTGTGTCATCAGCCCACCCCCACAAGCTCGTCACCGTCACCGAGCCCGGTACCAGCACCGGCCCCGGGCTCAGACCTGCTCCCGCCCCTGACCTCGCCCCCGACGCCGACCCCGGCCCCGACCCCGAGCAACAGACTCAGCACCGGCAGAACGGCGTCCGCGCGCTCGCCGTCAAGCTCCGCCCCGAAGCCAGGTATCCCACCGGCAACGGCCAAGCCGCCTCCACCCGCCCCCGGCCCACGCCTCACCAGCTCGCCCAGAGTTCGCCGCACTCCCGGTTCGTACGCCGAGAAGGTGCGCCGCAGCAGGGGCAGCACGTCGGTGAAAGCTCGGTCAGGGACCCCGCTCAACCAGTCGTCGACAAGCCCGAGCAACCGCTCGTCGTGCACGAGCAACATGCCGCCCCCGGACCCACCACCCACGAACCCCTCGATCCAGGCGGCGGCTTCAGCGGGTTCGGTCCCCCGTGACAAGGCGAGCCCCATGAGTCGGGCGGCCTCCCCCTCGGCCAACTCCCCGCCGTCCATGAGGATCCGCACACACCGCCCGCGCACCACCCCGGCCACGCTGTCCCGCTCCCCCAACACTCTCAACACGGAGTACCACCGCCCCCGCATACGGGCCGCCCCCTCCCCCGAAGGCACGGCCCCAGAGGCAGAAGCAGAGGCCGGGGCGGGGGCAGGAGCAGAGGCCGGGGCGGGGGCGGACCCACGACCATCCCCCAAGCCCTTCAACTCCCCCAGCAGCCCCACCGCCTGGTGAACCGCGTCCACATGCCCCCGCATCTCCAGCGCCGCATCCTGGTCGAGCCCCGCACACGCAGGAGGCAGCCCGACGAACACCCGCTCGGCAAGCCCCCCGGCGACCTCGCCGAGCGCTGCGGTGTCCGTGCCCCGCACGTCCCCGTACCGAAGCGACCGCACCAGCGCGGGCAGCGCCTGCGCCAGATGCCCGACGTCCGCATCCAGTGCCGCCCGGTCCGCCAGGACCCGCATCACCACCGGCAACGCCTCCGGCAACTCGGCCAGCAGACAACGCTCGGCCAGCGCGGTGACATCGGCCAGCGCACCGGCCCCGATGGCATCGGACTCCGCCCGGGCGGTGGCCGCCGACACCACGGTCGTCCCCCACACCCCCGCCTCCGCCACCCGCACGGAAAGCTCCGGCTCCCACCGCAGCCGCCAGGTCTCCCGGAACGTACCCGTACTCCCCCGCGACGCCACGGGTTCGCCCCAGCCGATCCCGAGCAGCCGGAGCCGATGCAGCAGCCTGCTGCGAGCCGCGTCCGTCTCCTTGCGCAGGTCGAGCTCCAACTCCCGCTCGAACGCCTCCGGTTTGAGCCGGAGCTTCCGCTGGAGCCGCGTGAGATCGCGCTGCAACGGCACCGCCGGCGCGGAGTCCGGCACCTCCCCGAGGACGTCCCCGACGACGAGCTTGTCGTGCACGAGGGAGAGCGGCACGTCGGAGCCCTCGCACATCACCGCCCGGACCGCGTCCGTCGTCTCGGTGAGCCCCGGCAGCGGACGCCCCCGCATCACGGCGAGCGTCTCCGCCAGCCGTACCGCCTCGATGACATGCGCGGACGACACAAGCCTGTCCTCGTCCCGAAGGAGCCGCGCGACCTTGGTCAGCCAGCGCTCGACGGGGCGATCGGGCGCGCCGAACAGATGCCCGTACCAGCCGGGCGATGCGATCCCCGCTCCGTATCCACTCGCCCGGGAGAGGCGGCGGTGCGTCCAGGGCACCCAGGTCATGTCGACCTTCACCTTGGGCAGCCCCTTGAGCAGCGCACGGTCGGCCGCCACGGTCACCTTCTGCCGCAGCGCGGGCACATGCCAGGCACCGCACACGACCGCGACGTCATCCGCTCCGAACTCCCGCTGTGCCGCCCGCACCTGGATCCGCATGTACGCCTCGCGCACCAGGTCACGGTCGTGCCCGCCGGTCCCGTACTCCTCGCGCAGCACCCCCATGGCCTCACCGAGCGCTTCGAACGGCGCGAACGCGTCTCCGCCCCCGCCCCGGTGCTCGACGACGTCCTCCCACCACCGCTCGGGATCGTCGTACCCGGCGGTCTCCGCGAGCACCGCAAGGGGATCGACCCGCACCACGTCCTCGTCCGCGTCCGTGTCCGTCTCCCCCGAACGTCCGGGGTCGCCAGGCTCACCCTCCGGCGCGTCCTCCATCCCCTCCGCCCGCGCCAGCGAATGCGCCGCCGGAAGGTCCATGAACCGGACCGGAACCCCGGCCCCTGCGGCCCACTTGATCGCGACCCACTCCGGCGAGAACTCGGCCAGCGGCCAGAACGCCGACCTGCCCGGTTCGTCCACGACGTGCGCGAGGAGCGCGACCGGCGGCCGCATCCCCTCGTCCGCCGCGAGCGCCACCAGCGCATCGGCCTCCGGCGGTCCTTCGATCAGGACCACGCGCGGCGCGCCTTCCTCAAGCGCGGCACGCACCGCACGCGCCGACCCCGGCCCGTGATGCCGCACCCCCAGCAGCAACGGCCCCTCGCCAGCCCGAGTCGCTGTCCGCACCTCGTCGCTCATGTCCGGCCCTCCCCATCTCCCGCGAACCAGCCACCGTCACGCCCACAGACGTCACCCCCACAGACATCACGCCCCCGCCCGTCACACGCTCACCTCACGGCACGCGCGGTAGAAGTCCTTCCAGCCGTCCCGCTCACGGACCACCGCCTCCAAGTACTCCTGCCAGATCACCCGGTCCGCCGCCGGGTCACGGACGACCGCGCCGAGGATGCCCGCGGCGACGTCGCCGGGCCGCAGCACGCCGTCCCCGAAGTGGGCCGCGAGGGCGAGGCCGTTGGTCACGACGGAGATCGCCTCGGCCGTCGAGAGCGTGCCGCTCGGCGACTTCACCTTCGTACGGCCGTCGGCCGTGACCCCGTCCCGCAGCTCGCGGAAGACGGTGACCACGCGGCGTATCTCGTCGATCCCCTCGGGCCCTGCGGGCAGATCGAGCGAGCGCCCGATCTGGTCGACGCGGCGCGAGACGATGTCGACCTCCGCGTCGGCGCTCTCCGGCAAGGGAAGGACCACGGTGTTGAAGCGGCGGCGCAGCGCACTCGACAGGTCGTTGACCCCGCGGTCGCGGTTGTTGGCCGTGGCTATCAGGTTGAAGCCGCGGACGGCCTGCACCTCCTGGCCCAACTCCGGTATGGGCAAGGTCTTTTCCGACAGGATCGTGATCAGCGTGTCCTGTACGTCGGCGGGGATACGGGTCAGCTCCTCGACCCGCGCCGTCATGCCTTCGGACATGGCCCGCATGACGGGGCTGGGCACGAGCGCGTCGCGGCTGGGGCCGTGCGCGAGCAGCTGCGCGTAGTTCCAGCCGTACCTGATCGCCTCCTCCGGCGTCCCTGCCGTGCCCTGCACGAGCAGCGTCGAGTCTCCGCTGACGGCAGCCGCCAGATGCTCCGACACCCAGGTCTTCGCGGTGCCGGGCACGCCGAGCAGGAGCAGGGCGCGGTCCGTGGCGAGGGTGGTGACGGCGACCTCGACGATGCGACGCGGCCCCACATACTTCGGCGAAATCACCGTCCCGTCCGGCAGCGTCCCGCCGAGCAGATACGTCGCGACCGCCCACGGCGAGAGCCGCCAGCGGGGAGGCCGGGTCCGGTCGTCCTGCGCGGCGAGCGCGGCCAGTTCGGCGGCGAAGGCGTGCTCGGCGTGCGGACGCAGCACCTCCGCCTCACCCGTCGTCGAGGTCGTAGAGGTCGTCGAGTCGATGGACACGGTCATGGAGCGATCCCCCTCCAACTCGTCCGGACGCATCTGGCCCGGATGTGATTCCAACCGTGCACCACGCCACTGACAATCGACCCTCGCACCTCACTGACCTGCACAGACATCGAGTACGAGATCGATTGTCAGTGGTGGGACCTACCGTCGAAGACATGACTCAGCAGGGGGTGCGCTGGACGGCGGATCAGGTCCTGGCATTGGCGCCTGATGCCCCGTCACGCAAGGCGGGAAGCAAACTCGGCGTTGCCGGCCCATGGTCGGAGGCAGGCAGTTCGGGCGAGGGGACGGTGTGGGGGCTGTGCAAGGGAAGTGGCAGCAAGCCGTATCAGACGGTCGTCGACATCGCGGACGTCACGGGCGCCGCAGGCCCGGCGTACAAGTGCAGTTGTCCGAGCCGCAAGTTCCCGTGCAAACACGCGCTCGGGCTGCTGCTGCTCTGGTCGGGTGGCGAGGAGCCGTTTGGTCCGGTGCCGGACGACTCGGCGCCGGGAGACTCGGCGCCTGACGATTCGGTGTCGGGCGCGCAGCCGCCGGCCTGGGCACAGGAGTGGCTGGCGGGGCGCCGCAAGAGAGTGGAGACGAAGCGGGCTTCGGACGCGGCACCGGCCTCGGCGTCCGCTGATCCCGAGGCCGCGCGCCGCAGGGCGGAGCGGCGGGCCGAGCGGGTCACGGCGGGGGTGACGGAGCTGGAGCAGCGCCTCTCCGATCTGCTGCGCGGCGGGATGGCATCCGCCGAACAGTCGGGGTACGGGCTGTGGGAGGAGACCGCGGCCCGCATGGTCGACGCGCAGGCGCCCGGACTCGCGGCCCGTGTGCGGGAGTTGGGTGCCATTCCCTCCTCCGGGCCCGGCTGGCCGGTGCGGATGCTGGAGGAGTGCGCACTCCTCCACCTCCTCAGCCAGGGCTGGCTGCACCGCGAGCAACTGCCGGAGGCCCTGGCGGCCACGGTCCGCTCCCGCATAGGCCTGCCCACGCCGACGCAGGGCCGGCCGGTGCGGGACCACTGGCTGGTGCTTTCGCAGTACGACACTGCGGACAGCAAACTCACCACCCGCCGGATATGGCTGTACGGCGCGGAGTCGGGACGGACGGCCCTGCTCCTTTCGTACGGGGCCGCGGGCCGCGCACCCGCGCTCGCACTGCCGGTCGGGCTCACGCTCGACGCCGAGCTGACCGCGTATCCGGGTGCGGGCCAGCTGCGGGCCGGCCTGGGCGAACAGTTCAGCGCTCCCGCACCGACGGCCGTCCGGCCCCCGGGCGTACGGACGGAACAGGCCGCGGGTCGCTACGGCGAGATGCTGCGGGACGACCCCTGGCTGGATTCCTGGCCGGTGACGCTGAGCGAAGTGATACCGACCCCCCACCCGGACCCGGCCTCCGACAGCTGGCAACTGGCAGATGCGGACGGCGACATGGCCCTGCCCATCACCCCTTCCGCGGCGGCCCGAGCCGGGCTGTGGCGCCTGGTGGCACTCTCCGGAGGCGCTCCGGTGACGGTCTTCGGCGAGTGTGGTCACGAGGGCTTCACCCCTCTGACGGCCTGGCCGCGCGGAGTGGGAGAGGCGGTGGCCCTGTGCTGACCACCACCACGCCTCACCGGCCTCGCACCACCACCGCCCTGCCGAAACCGACGCACCCACTGAGAGCACCGCGCAACGCAACGTCTCCGACGGATCCAGTCCAGGACGGCAGATCCAGACGAAGGACCGAGGGACCGAGGAGCCGAGGGACCGAGGAGCCCGTAGGCCCCGCCCAAGGGATCCCTCGGCGAGATCCGCCCGAGAGAGGAGTCAACATGACCGCCACCACCGGACTCACCGCACTCGCCGCACTCACCGAAGCGACCGTCACCCCCTGGGAAGACCTGGTCACCGCCGCGCTCCTCGGCACCGACCGCCGCACGCCCCCCGTACGCACCCAGGACAAGGACGCACCGACCGCTCTGCTGGACGCGGCAGCCGTGCAGACCGTCCGGCGCAGAGCCGGTCTTCGCCCCGCGCCCGCCGCGACACCCCCCGGGCCTGTCGCTGACGACCCGAGGCCCCTGGTGCCACCCATGGCGAGGCGCAGGCTCGCTACGCTGCTCACCGACCACCCGGGCGCGGGCAGCGGTGGACGCCGGGGCGCGGTGCCGGACCTGATGGAACTGTTGCCCCAATGGCTGGCGCTGGCCAACGAGCGTGGCTTCGCGGCGCCGCCCGAGCTGCTTCCTGCCCTCCTGAACGCGGCCCGCGGGCGCACGGATCTGCGGCCGCAGGCGCTCGCCTTCGCGGGTCCGCGCGCCCTGTGGCTCGCGCGGCTCAACCCTGACTGGAAGTTCGCGCTCCGCTCCACTCCGGGCGGCGGGGTGGCCCTGCCCGCGCCGGAGAAAACGGCGCAGGTCCAACAGCTCTGGGAGGAGGGCCTCTTCGCCGAGCGCGTCGCCCTGCTCGGCGCGGTGCGGGCCCATGATCCGGCTGCCGCGCGGGACCTGCTCGCCGCCACCTGGAGCACAGAGCGTGCCGAGGACCGCCTGATGTTCCTCGACTCCCTGCGCACCCAACTGTCCGACACCGACGAGCCGTTCCTGGAGCAGGCCCTCACCGACCGCAGCCGCAACGTCCGCGCCACGGCGGCCGAGCTCCTCTCCGCGCTCCCTTCATCCGCCCTCGCTGCCCGGATGGCGGACCGCGCGGCCTCCTGCGTGGCCATCGACCATGCGCAGGGCACGAAGAGCATGCCGACGCTCACGGTCGAGGCGCCGCACGAGTGCGATGCCGGTATGGAGCGCGACGGCGTCACGCCGAAGCCGCCTGCCGGTCGTGGCGCACGCTCCTGGTGGCTGGGTCAGTTGGTGGAAGCCGCCCCGCTCGGTATCTGGCCGCAGCGGCTCGGCGGCCGTACCCCAGTCGAGATCGTGGCGCTGCCCGTGGCCGACGACTGGCAGAGCGAGCTGCACGCCGCGTGGTGCCGCGCGGCCGTGCGGCAGCGCGACGCGATCTGGTCCCGGGCGCTGCTCGGGTCCCCCGCGTCCCCCGATGCGGCGGGACCCGGCGCGGCGTCGCTGGCCGAGCGCGCGAAGCTCCTCGCCGCGCTGCCTGCCGGGGAGCGGGCCGACTGGGTCGCGGGGTTCATCGCGACGCACGGCCTCTCGGAGGCGTTCCAGTTGCTCGGCGTGTGCGCGCTGCCCTGGTCGGAACCGCTGGGCCGGGCGGTGGTGGACGCGCTGAACATCGCGCGGGACGCCGGAAGTTATCCCTGGAGCTTCAGCGGAGTGATGGGCCTGGCAGAGCGCTGCCTCGACCCGGCGGAAGCGGTCCGTCTCGACCTGCTGACCGCGATACCGGACGAACCGGAGGACGCGTCCCCCGGGGCGGGCGGGTACTGGTCGGAGGCCTTCCAGCGCCTGGTCAGTACGTTGCGTCTACGCGCGGCGATGCGGGCGGAGTTGGGCGCGGAGCCGGGGAAACCGGTCACGGCGCCGAAAGGTCCGGGGGTGCCGTCATGTTAGGCAACCCCACTGAGGAGCTGAGGCGCCCGGCTGCCCGCCCCGGCGGTTCCGTCGGCGATTCCACCGGCGGATCCACCGGAGGCCCCACCGCAGCGCGAAGCCGACGAGCCGCCACCGGACCGGGGCGGGGAAGGCCGGACGTCACAGCCCTGGAGCCAAGGCGGCCGGACGTCCCCACCGCATCGCGGTGGCCGTCAGGCGCCCGCCGGCTGACGGACGTTCGCCCGGACCCAGTCCACGATCGATGCCGTCGTCGCCCCGGGAGTGAAGATCTCCGCGACGCCCTTCTCCTTGAGCGGCGCGATGTCCGCCTCGGGGATGATGCCGCCGCCGAAGACCTTGATGTCCTCCGCGTCGCGCTCCTTGAGGAGCTCGATCACGCGAGCGAAAAGCGTGTTGTGGGCGCCGGAGAGGATGGAAAGACCGATCGCGTCGGCGTCCTCCTGGATCGCGGTGTCCACCACCTGCTCGGGCGTCTGATGCAGGCCGGTGTAGATGACCTCCATACCCGCGTCACGCAGTGCCCTCGCGATCACCTTGGCGCCGCGATCATGACCGTCGAGACCCGGCTTCGCCACCACCACGCGGATCGGACCGGCTGCCACACCCATCACTGCCTCCATGTACCGATATCCATCTGTCCAAGCACTGGCACCCCGTGCCGCTTCGGCCGGGGAAGTGAACGAACGTTATCTCCAGCATCTCGCACCCGGCAGTTTCACGGTGGAGAGCGAGGGGGAAATCACACGATGGGACACGTTCGCTGCGCGCCACCCCCATATGCAGCGGTCCACGGACCGTTTCCGGGATGGCGCAAGGGGAGCCGCAACGAGGTCGCCGCGCCACCGCGCCATCAGCTGCGCGCCGTGGTGACGCGGCACATCGGCGATCGCGCCGGCATGCAGGGCGCCACCGGCGCTGACCACGCACTGCCGTACGGCCTCTGCCACGCCTCCCCACTACGGGCACACGGGGGACAGAGCCGTCCTCTCGCGTGCCGACCGGGAGGTCGACCATGACCATTACAAGGGTCCTGCCCTTTCGCCCGCCCTGCCTTCTGCTGCCCGCCAGGCTGGCCGGGCTCTCCATGGCTCTGCTGAAAGCGACCGCACTCGAGGTGGCGATCCTCGCCGGCCACCTCCTTCTCTACCCGTCGGGCATCGTCCAGGAACGCAGGATCGCCGCCGAACTGCCGCCGCCCGACGCCCCTCGGCTCCCCGCGGAGAGCCGGCCGCCGGTCGTCCTGCTGCACGGCTTCATCGACAACCGCTCGGTCTTCGTCCTCCTGCGCCGCTCCCTGGCCCAGCACGGCGGCCAGCACGTGGAGTCCCTCAACTACTCACCGCTCACGTGCGACATCCGCACCGCCGCCGAGTTGCTCGGCCGCCATATAGAGGAGATCTGCGAGCGCACGGGCCACCACCAGGTGGACATCGTCGGGCACAGCCTCGGCGGCCTGATAGCCCGCTATTACGCGCAGCGCCTCGGCGGCGACGCACGCGTCCGCACGCTGGTCACCCTCGGCACTCCGCACGAGGGAACACGCGTCGTACCGCTGGCCGACGCGCACCCGATCGTGCGCCAGATGCGCCCAGGCTCGGACGTGATCGAGGAGCTGCGCGAGCCCGCGCCGGACTGCCGGACCCATTTCGTGAGCTTCTGGAGCGACCTGGATCAGCTGATGGCCCCCTTGGAAACGGCTTGTGTCAACCATCCCGACCTGATCGCGCAGAACGTACGTGTCTCCGGTATCGGTCATCTCGCCCTGCCCGTGCATCCCGCCGTCGCCGCCGGTATCCGCCAGGCCCTCGATCGGCCTGTTCCGGGTACCCCCGCGAAGGGGGCCGAGAACGGACTGACCGTGGCCTGAGGGACAGCTCCGAGCAGCTCACGCACTCCGCGATGCGGGAAATTTGTCGAACGGAGCTCGAACGCAGGGCCAAAGCTGTGCCCGCAGTCCCCCGAAAGACGGCCGAATGCCCGTTTCCGGAGAGCGTGAAACCAGCCGAAGATTGTCGCGCCCGCATACCGCCGGGTACAGTCACCGCACTGCTCTGCCCCTGCTGCCGAGGCGAAAGAGAAGTTGGTGAACGACCGTCACCCGTCGGGGAGCTCAACACCCCCGGCCTCGGCACCCGCCGACTACGCGCCCTACGCGGCGTATGACCAGCAGAGCACCCAGCAGGGCGCCTATGCCGGGTACGACGGCTACTCCACCGGAAGCTTCGACACCACAGGCAGCTATGCGACGGCCGGTCCCGACACCGGAAGCTTCGCGTCCGACCCGCTCTTCGGCGACATGCCCGGCAGTTCGTACGACACGGGCCAGTGGGCGACGACGGGGACGCAGCAGACGCTGAACTACGACCCTTACGCCGCGCAGCACCAGGCCGCGTACGACACCAGTGGGTACGAGACCGGTGGCTACGACACCACCGGCATGTGGTCGACCGGCGGTTATCAGCACGTCTCCGCCGACATCCCGGCGCAGTCCGGCCCCGATGCCACCGGGCAGTGGGACGCAAGCGCCTGGAATCAGCCGCAGCAGACCGGCCAGTGGGAGACCCAGGCCTTCGACACCGGCGCGTACGACGCGACCGCGTGGAACTCCGGTGGCCAGGACGTGGCGTACGGGGCCACCGGGACACACGAGGCGTACGGCATCCCCGAGGCACACGGCACGCTTGGGACGCACGAGACACAGGGAACGTACGAGGCTCAGGACACGCCCGGAGCGCCCGCCCCGTACGAGACACCCGAACCGTACGAGCATTCGCCTTACGACACCGGGTCCTACGCCTCCGATCCCTATGCCTCCGAGGCACAGCCCTCCGAGGACTACGCCCAACCGGTACCCGCCGAGCACGAGTTCACGCCCGCCGAGGCTCCCGCCGATTCACTCGGTCCGGTCGAGCCGAGCCGCCGCGGCTCCACCGGTGACGACGAGCCGCCGGTCATGGACCGTTCGCACGGTTCCCGCTCGCGGGCCCGGCGCCGCTCCCCCTCCAAGCGCTCCGCCCTCTTCACCGTCGCCGTGCCGTCCGCCTGTGTGATGGGCGTGGCAGGTATCGCCGCGGCCTCCGTGGGCGACTTCGGTGGCGACGAGGGCAAGGAGGCGCAGGCGGCATCGGCCCCGGACCCCACGTCGGTGCAGCCCTCCGCCGCCAACAACAAGCTCGACACGCAGCTGGCGAACCTCTCGGCGGACGCCGGTGACTTCGCCGACCGCGCGAGCCGCACCCAGGAGCGCATCGACCTCAAGGCGGACAAGGCCGCCGCCGAGAAGAAGGCCGCCGAGGAAGCCGCGCGCAAGGAGCGCCTGCGCCCCAAGTTCGCGCTGCCGGTCAAGCAGCACGGTCTGAGCGCGTACTACGGACAGGCGGGCGTCAACTGGATGTCCGCGCACTCCGGGATCGACTTCCCCGTGTCGTACGGCACCGAGGTGCTCGCCGCCACCGACGGCGTCGTCTCCACGAAGTGGAACAGCGCCTACGGCAACATGGCGATCGTCACCGCCAAGGACGGCACGGAGACGTGGTACTGCCACCTCTCCACGCACACGGTCTCCAGCGGCCCCGTCAAGGCGGGCGACCCCATCGCCTTCTCCGGAAACTCCGGCAACTCCACCGGACCGCACCTGCACTTCGAGGTGCGCCCCGGCGGCGGCTCGGCGATCGACCCGCTGCCGTGGCTGCGCAGCCACAACCTCGACCCGACGTAACTCCGGCCGCCGCCCCAGGCGTTACAACTTCTGCACCGGTGCGTACCGCAGCAGGAGCCGCTTCGGCTTGGGCTCTCCGAAGTCCACCGTCGCCTCGGCGTTCGCGCCCGTGCCCTTCACCCCGACCACGGTCCCGAGGCCGAACTGGTCGTGCGTGACCCGGTCCCCGATCGCCAGCGCGACCACCGGCTTCTCCGAGGCACGGCGCGTGGCGAAGCCCTGCGCTCCCCCGGTTCGTGAGCGCGAGGACGACAAGGAGGAGGCGATACCGGCCGCAGGACCCGAGGAGGCAGGCGCGCCGACGGAACCCTTCCGCTTCCAGTCCAGGTGGGCCTCCGGGATCTCCTCCAGGAAGCGCGACGGCGGGTTGTACGAAGGCTGTCCCCAGGCGCTGCGCATCGAGGAGCGCGTCAGATAGAGCCGCTCCCTCGCGCGCGTGATGCCCACGTACGCAAGGCGGCGCTCCTCCTCCAGCTCCTTGACCTGGCCGAGGGAGCGCATGTGCGGGAAGACGCCGTCCTCCATGCCGGTCAGGAAGACGACCGGGAATTCGAGGCCCTTGGCGGTGTGCAGCGTCATCAGCGTGATGACTCCGGAGCCGTCGTCCTCCTCGTCGGGGATCTGGTCCGAGTCGGCGACGAGCGCGACCCGCTCGAGGAACTGGGAGAGCGTGCCCGACACACTTGTGCCCGCGCCCGCGTCTTCTTCTCCGCCGCCGGTCTCACCCCCGGCCTCGCCCCCGACCTCCCCTTCGGTCTCGCCCCCGCCTTCCCCTTCAGCTTCTCCTTCGCCGCCTTCACTGCCGCCAGCGCTGTCGTGCTCGAACTCCAGTGCCACGGCGGCGAGTTCCTGGAGGTTCTCGATGCGCGTCTCGTCCTGCGGGTCGGTCGATGCCTGCAACTCGGCGAGATACCCGGTCCGCTCGAGCACGGCCTCCAGGACGACGGCTGGACCTGCGCCGGACTCGACGATGGTCCGCAACTCCTCCATCAGCACGTTGAAACGCTTGACGGCGTTCGCCGAGCGGGCCGCCATTCCGTACGCCTCGTCGACGCGCTTCAGGGCTTGCGGGAAGGAGATCTTCTCGCGCTGCGAGAGCGCGTCGATCATCGCCTCCGCGCGGTCACCGATGCCCCTCTTGGGTACGTTGAGAATGCGCCGCAGCGGTACGGAGTCCTCCGGGTTGGCGAGCACGCGCAGATACGCGAGGACGTCCCGGACCTCCTTGCGCTCGTAGAAGCGGACGCCGCCGACGACCTTGTAGGGCAGGCCGACGCGGATGAAGATCTCTTCGAAGACACGGGACTGCGCGTTCGTCCGGTAGAAGATCGCGACGTCGCCAGCCTTCGCGTCGCCCGCGTCGGTGAGCCGGTCGATCTCGTCGGCGACGAACTGCGCCTCGTCGTGCTCGGTGTCGGCGACATAGCCGATGATGCCCGCGCCCTCGCCCGCGTTGGTCCACAGATTCTTGGGGCGGCGGCTTTCATTACGCTCGATGACCGCGTTGGCCGCGGTCAGGATCGTCTGCGTGGAGCGGTAGTTCTGCTCCAGGAGGATCGTCGTCGCGTTCGGGTAGTCCTCCTCGAACTGGAGGATGTTGCGGATCGTGGCGCCACGGAAGGCGTAGATCGACTGGTCCGCGTCACCCACTACGCACAGCTCGGCAGGGTCGTCGTCCTCGCCCCCGGCGGGGCCCACGAACTCGCGCACCAAGGCGTACTGGGCGTGGTTGGTGTCCTGGTACTCGTCGACCATCACGTGCCGGAAGCGGCGGCGGTAGTGCTCGGCGACGTCCGGGAACGCGCGGAACATGTTGACCGTCGTCATGATCAGGTCGTCGAAGTCGAGGGCGTTCGCCTCGCGCAGCCGCGACTGGTACATCGCGTATGCCTGGGCGAGGGTCTTCTCGAAACCGTCGGCGGCCTGACCTGCGAAGGTCTCCTCGTCGATCAGTTCGTTCTTCAGGTTCGAGATCTTGGCGCTGAAGGACTTCGGCGGGAACTTCTTCGGGTCGATGTCAAGGTCACGGCAGACCAGGGCCATCAGGCGCTTGGAGTCCGCGGCATCGTAGATCGAGAAGGAGGAGGTGAAGCCGATCGTCTTCGACTCGCGGCGCAGTATGCGGACGCACGCGCTGTGGAAGGTCGACACCCACATCGCGTTGGCCCGCGGCCCGACGAGCGCCTCGACGCGCTCCTTCATCTCACCGGCGGCCTTGTTCGTGAACGTGATCGCCAGGATCTGCCCCGGGTGAACGTGCCGCTCGGCCAGGAGGTGCGCGATGCGGTGCGTCAGGACCCGGGTCTTGCCGGAGCCCGCACCCGCGACGATGAGCAGCGGGGAGTCCGCGTGCACGACGGCCGCGCGCTGGTTCTCGTTAAGACCGTCGAGCAGGGCCGCCGGGTCGATCACGGGGCGCGGGGCGCCGCCGCGGTAGTGCGCGTCCCGCGGTGTGGGCGCGTCGAACTTCCCGTCGAACAGATCATCCGGAACGGACTCCGGAGCACTGTCCTCGGGCGGCGGCGGGGGTTCTTCCTCCGAGGCCCGCGAGGGCTTGAGGTCCGCCAGGAAGCTGTCATCAAAGAGGCTGCTCATCGCCTCCCGAGTCTAGGCGGCCCCACTGACAACCCGCTCCGGGTTCCGGGTACGTCCACCCGCCTACGCCCCGCCCACGACCGGTCACCCTCCGCCATGTCACGGCGTGTCCGCGTCAAGAGCTTCGTAAAGTCACGAAAATGTATCGGGCATATCGAACATCAACCTTCACACGAGCCACACGAGTTGGCTAGCGTGCTGCGTGGGCTGCTCGTACTCCCACCGGCGAACCCCGCCGGGAACGGGTGGCCTCCGCCGAGTTCGATCTCCTCGGAACCGGGGACCCACGATGAACTTGGGGTGAATCGGTCCCGTACGAAGTACGGGACTGTAGGGCAACCTTCCGGAACCACCCGCCCGAACCCGACAGCTAACCCGGTAGGCGGTCTACGGAAGGAGTCGCCTCCCTTGGCGTCGCACCGCAAGCCGCGGACCCGCATTGCCGGCCTACGCGTCACCCCCGCCCTCGGCATCACGACGGCGGCCCTCACCTCCGTGGCCCTGCTGTCACAGAGCGCGCAGGCAGCACCGTCCGCGCCGCAGAAGCCCAGCCTCGAAGAGGTCCAGAAAAAGGTCGACGACCTCTACCACCAGGCTGGCGTGGCCACACAGAAGTACAACTCGGCCAAGGAGCGCACCGACAAGCAGCGCAAGAAGGTCGACACTCTTCTCGACGACGTGGCCCAGCGCACCGACAAGCTGAACGAGGCCCGCCAGGAGCTGGGCGCGTTCGCCGCGGCGCAGTACCGCACCGGTGCCGTCTCCGAGACCGCCACGATGATGCTCGCCGACGACCCGCAGGGGTACTTCGACCAGAACCACCTGTCGGACCGGCTGACCGCACGCCAGAAGAAGGCGGTCGACGACTACCAGACGAAGCAGGCCGCGGCGACGAAGCAGCGCACAAAGGCGGCCACGAGCCTCCAGACGCTGAGCGACTCGCGGGACGACCTCAAGACGAGCAAGCAGACCGTCCAGAAGAAGCTGGGCCAGGCGCGCACGATGCTCTCGAAGCTGACGGCCGAGGAAAAGGCGCGGCTCGCGGCGATCGAGAAGAAGAAGGAAGAAGCGGCCAAGCGCAAGGCCGCCGAGCTGGCCCGCAAGCAGGAGGCGGAGGCCAAGCGCAAGGCGGCGGAAGAGGCCGCGGCGAAGGAGCGCGAGAAGGACAAGGAGACCCCCGCCACCGGCTCCGGTTCCGGCTCGGACACGGGTTCCGGCTCGGGCTCGGGCTCGGGCTCCGGCGGCACGGGCAGCGGATACGCGGCGAAGGCCGCGAAGGTCATCAACTTCGCCGAGGCTCAGATCGGCAAGCCGTACGTGTGGGGCGCCACAGGACCCGACTCCTACGACTGCTCCGGGCTCACCCAGGACGCGTGGAAGGCGGCGGGGATCTCCCTGCCGCGTACGACGTGGGACCAGGTCAAGGTCGGCACGACCGTGAAGACCGCCGACGCCAAGCCCGGTGACCTGGTCTTCTTCTACGACGACATCAGCCACGTCGGTATCTACATCGGCAACGGCAAGATGATCCACGCCCCGAAGCCCGGCGCGAACGTCCGCGTCGAGTCGATCTACTACATGCCGATCCACAGCGTGGTGCGGCCCGCGTAACCGTCACACATCACGTCACACATGAGAACGGCCCTCCACGCG
>NZ_JBHTSF010000146.1:0-21648 GCF_042795295.1 Streptomyces sp. NPDC056486 | reverse complement strand
GGCTGGAATATCCAGCCCGTCCGGCGATTGAGGACGAACTCGGCGAAGCCGGGGGATTCGGGAAGGGGCGGGGTTGGGGAAAGGAAATGCCTCTACCTCGCCGTCAACAAGTGCCGCACCCCGTACGACCGCCAAGGCCGCCACCCCTCAGACGCACCCACCCCGGACAACCCCACATCCGGATCCCCCAGGGCCCGCATCCGAATCAAAGCCACAACCCTCTCCCCCACCCCTGCCAAAGCCGCAAGCCCAGCCCCCGCATCCTCCCTGTCCGCCCCCGCATCCAACCGCACCCGCCCATCGGCAAGCGCAGCAGCCAGCTCCCCCAAAGAGCCCGGCTCCCCGGCAAGCGCTCCCGGCTCGGGGAACACATGGGTGAGGGACCCGCACGGCGCGTCCAGCGCCTTCCCGTACCGCTCCACGAGGAGCGAGGCCTCCGAACGCCCCACCAGCGCCCGCACAGCGAACTCGTCGGGATCGGCGGACCCCGGCGAGCGCAGCCCTGGCCGCGCGGCGACCAGCGGAGCGAGCCGCGGATCGGCGCCGAGCCGCTCGTCGACGGCGTACGGATCCGCGTCGAGGTCGAAGAGCCGCCGCAGCCGCTGCACGGCGGTCGTGAGGTCCCGCAGATCGGTCAGGTGGAGCCGCGCGTCCAACCACCCACCGGCCCCGTGATCACTCTCCTCGACGGCCACGATCCCCGTGCCGTACGGCAACCGCAACGTACGCCGGTAGGTCCGCGCACCCGCGTCCCCGCTGATCTGCTCGACCCCGTCGACGGCCTCTTCGGAGAGCAGGTCGAAGACGGCACCGGCCTGGTAGGCGCCCCGGTAGGCGAGCCGCAGCGGCACCCCGGCGGACGGGGTGGCCCGCCCGGCGCCCCTGCCACGCGGTGCGGCGTCTCGCAGGGCGGTGGGCGTCAGGGCGTACACCGCCCGGATCGTGTCGTTGAACTGCCGCACGCTGGCGAACCCCGCGGCGAACGCGATCTCCGTGATCGGCAGGGCCGTGGTCTGGAGCAACACCCTTGCGGTGTGCGCCCGTTGGGCCCGCGCGAGGGCGACGGGCCCCGCCCCGAGTTCGGCGGTGAGCTGGCGCTGCACCTGCCGGGAGCTGTAGCCGAGCCGCACGGCGAGACCGGGGACGCCCTCGCGGTCGACGACACCGTCACCGATCATGCGCATGGCGCGGCCTACGACGTCCGCGCGTACGTTCCACTCCGCGGACCCCGGCACGGCGTCCGGGCGGCAGCGCCGGCAGGCCCGGAATCCGGAGCCCTGGGCGGCTGCCGCGGTGGTGTAGTAGCGGACGTTCTGGCGCTTCGGGGTGACGGCGGGGCAGCTGGGCCGGCAGTAGATGCCGGTGGTCTCGACGGCGAAGAAGAACTCTCCGTCGAAGCGCGCGTCGCGGCTGCGAACCGCCTCGTACCTGGTCTCTTCATCGATCACATGTCCCAGTGTGCGGCTTCGCAGGACGTTCGGCTGGCGGTATTCGGACACCGTGTTGCGGGGCACGGAAGCGCCCCCCAACACGGTGCCACCCCACTAACGGTGTCACCCCACTCCGCTAGCGGATCCGGCCCCGCTTGGCCTCCATCGCCGCCTTGCCCTCCGCGCCCCGCAGCTTCCACTCGCGGCGCATGTCCGCCCGGAGCTTCGCGTCCGTCTTGGCGACGATGCGCTGGTTCTCGCGGATCAGCTTGCGGTAGCTGTCGAGGCGGCGGCCCTGGAGTGTGCCGTCCTCGACGGCCGCGAGCACCGCACAGCCGGGCTCGGCGGTGTGGGCGCAGTCGTGGAAGCGGCAGTCGGCCGCCAGCTCCTCGATCTCCGAGAAGACCTGGCCGACGCCCGCCTCGGCGTCGAAGAGACCGACACCGCGCAGCCCCGGCGTGTCGATGAGGACGCCACCGGCGGGAAGCACGAGGAGGTTGCGGGTCGTCGTGGTGTGACGGCCCTTGCCGTCCACGTCACGGGCGGCGTTGACGTGCATGACGTCCTCGCCGACCAGGGCGTTGGCCAGCGTCGACTTGCCCGCTCCGGACTGGCCGAGCAGGACGGACGTACCGCCGGAGACGACGGCGCACAGGACGTCGACGCCTTCCCCGGTGGTGGCGCTGACCGGGAGCACCTGTACGCCGGGGGCCGACGTCTCCACGTCCTCGACCAGGTAGGACAGGCCGGTGGCGTCCGGGACCAGGTCGGCCTTGGTGAGGACGACCAGCGGCTGGGCGCCGGACTCCCAGGCCAGGGCCAGGAACCGTTCGATCCGGCCGAGGTCGAGCTCGACGGCGAGCGAGATCGCGATGATCGCGTGATCGACGTTGGCCGCGAGGATCTGCCCCTCGGACCGCTTGGAGGAAGTGGAGCGCACAAAGGCGGTACGGCGCGGCAACAGTGTCCGGACGTACCGCGGATCGCCGCCCTCGGGGTCGACGGCGACCCAGTCCCCCGTGCACACGACCTTCATCGGGTCACGGGGAACGACGAACTCGGTGTCGGCACGCACCGTGCCGACCGGGGTGACGACGTCGCACTGACCACGGTCGACGCGCAGCACACGGCCGGGCAGCAGACCCTGCGCCGCGTACGGGGTGAACTCGGCTTCGCGGTCCGTGTCCCAGCCGTAGGGCGCGAGAGGGTGCGAAGAAGAGGGAGAAGAAGCCTGCATGGATGCAGAAGATGCAGAGGAAGACAAGGGGTGACCCTTCACAGGGGTGGCCCCGGCTCACGCACACACAGGCGCGTGGAAGAGAAGAAGGTCAGCCGGTGACCACGGAGGTGAAATGAACGGACTTCTCGATGCGGGCAGCGCCCATCTCAACGACAGCCATCGGTCACACCTCCTGGATCACACTCGACCGGCACCGGCAGCCAACCGGCCGCCGGGCGAACGAGAGCAACCCTAGCCCCGGGCTCAGGCGGAGCGCCAACCTTTTTCGCGCCCGGCGGCAGCAAGCTGCTCGGCCGCCGCCACCCGAGCCCCCCGCACGGCCGACACCGGCGTCGGCGCCAGCGTCCTGTTCAAGTTGGTGCGCATCGTCGAAGCGGCATCAAGCACGTAGTTCTGCCGGACCTTCCAGGGGCTGCGGTCGCCCTGCCGGGGGAACGCGTCGATGGAGCGCTGGACGTATCCGGAGGCCAGGTCGAGCAGGGGGCGTTCGTTCAGGGTGCTCGTCGGCCTCGGTTCCACCGCCGCGTAGTCGTGCTCGCGCATGTGGTTGAGCACCTTGCACACGAGGCGGGACGTGAGGTCGGCGCGCAGCGTCCAGGACGCGTTGGTGTAGCCGATGCAGACGGCGAAGTTCGGTACGCCCGTCATCATCGCGCCGCGCCACACGAACTGCCGTTTCAGCTCGACCTGTTGGCCGTCGACGCGCGGTGCGATGCCGCCGAACGCGAGGAGTTGGAGTCCGGTGGCCGTCACGACCACGTCGGCCTGAAGGACACGGCCGGACTTCAGCCGGATGCCCTCGGGGACGAAGCGGTCGATGTGGTCGGTGACGATCTCGGCGTCGCCCGCCTTCAGGGCCTCGAACAGGTCGGCGTCGGGCACCGCGCACAGTCGCTGGTCCCATGGGTCGTAGGACGGCGTGAGGTGGTCGGCGACCAGCTTGTCGTCCTTGACCATGCGCTTGTTGAGGCCGGTGAGCAGTCGCCTTGCGGCCTTCGGGCTGCGGCGGCAGAACTGGTAGAGGCCGATGGCGAAGAGGATGTTCTTCGTCCGTACGAGCCGGTGGGCCGCGTTCGCGGGCAGTACGGCGCGGATGCCGTCGGCCAGCCTGTCCCGCGAGGGCAGTGAGCCGATCCAGGTCGGGCTGCGCTGCAACATGGTGACGTGCGCGGCGCTCTGTGCCATCGCGGGCACCAGCGTGACGGCGGTGGCCCCGCTGCCGATGACGACAACGCGCTTGCCCGCGTGATCCAGGTCATCGGGCCAGAACTGCGGGTGCACGACCGTGCCGGTGAAGGATTCGACGCCCTCGAACTCGGGGGCGTGGCCCTGGTCGTAGTTGTAGTAGCCCGTGCAGGAGTACAGGAAGTCGCAGGTGACGGTGGTCAGGGTGCGCCTTCCGTCCTCATCGGTGCGCTCAAGCGTCACCGTCCAGCGCGCCGTCGCGGTCGCCCAGTCGGCGCCGACGACCTTGGTCCCGTAGCGGATGTGGCGGTCGATGCCGAACTCCGCTGCCGTGTCCTTGATGTAGCTCAGGATGGAGTGGCCGTCGGCGAGCACCTTCGAGTCGCGCCAGGGCTTGAAGGCGTAGCCGAGCGTGAACATGTCGGAGTCCGAGCGCACACCCGGGTAGCGGAACAGGTCCCACGTCCCGCCCATGGACTGCCGGGCCTCGATGATCGCGTACGAGCGCTCGGGGCACTCGGTCTGCAGCCGGTACGCGGCGCCGACGCCGGAGAGACCCGCGCCCACGATCATGACGTCGATGTGCTCGGGCGGGGCAGCGATACCGGCGGTGCCTTCGGTACCTTCGGCACTGGAGTCTGCGGTGTGCGTCATGCTTCTCAGTGTCCGGAAGCACACCCGGCAGGAATTGACCCGGGACGACAGATCTTTGACCCTGGACGACATGTCCGTGATCAGATCGGCGGGTCTTCGCGGTTTCCGCGCGACGGTGGCGGAGCTCGGCGGCGACGCCGAAGCCTATGCCCGGCAGGCGGGCTGCCCCACGGCCGCCCTTGACGGGGACGACCTCCTGGTACCCGAGGAGGCGATGGCCACCGTACTGGAGCTCGCCGCCGACGATCTCGGCTGTCCGGATCTCGGCCTGCGCATCGCGACCCGGCAGGATCTGGGCATGCTCGGCGCCCTCGCGCTCGCCATCCAGAATTCCGCCACCCTCGGGGACGCCCTGGAGTGCACCACGCGCTATCTGTTCGTCCACGCGCGCTCGCTGAGCCTCAGCCTCGAGCCGGATCCGTACGGCACTCCGGGGGTCGCCGCCCTGCGTTACGGCGTACGCGAGGGGACCGAGGCGCCGCCCCAGGGCATCGATCTCTCCCTGGGGTTCATGCACCGGGCCATCGTCTACCTGGTCGGCCCGTACGGCCTCGGCTCGGTCGAGCTGCCGCATCCGCTGCTCGCCCCGCTGTCGGTGTACGAGGACTTCTTCGGCGTCCCCGTGAAGGCGGACCGTCCCGCGGCGCTGCTGCGTGTCCCGCTCAGCCTGGCCGACCGGCCGCTCGGCGGGGGCAACGCGCATCTGCGCCGTCTCGCGCTCGCGTATCTGGACGAGCAACTGCCCAGGGAGCGGACGGATGTCGTCAGCGGGGCCCGCGCCGTCGTCGCCCGTTCGCTCGGCACATCGCCGCCCGAGATCGGGGCGGTCGCCCGCCTCCTGAATGTCCATCCGCGCACTCTTCAGCGACGGCTGCGCGCGGCGGGCACCACGTTCGCCGGGGTCGTCGACGAGGAGCGGCGCAGCGCCGCCCGCCGCTACCTCACCGACACCGACCTCCCGCTGGGCCAGGTCGCCCTGCTCATCGGCCTCTCCGAGCAGTCGGCCCTCAACCGCTGCTGCCGGCGCTGGTGGGGTGCGACACCGCGCGCGGTGCGGAGCGGGGACAACGCAGGCGCGGGTTGAGCGGAGGGGCTGATTCCGGCCAGTTTCGCCCGCAGAACAGGCCGCCATCTGGCTCATTGTGGAGTGGACCAAATAGATGCCCCAGGCATCTACTGGAACAGGTAAAGGGAGCCCCTCCGCTTGTGAGGTAAGTCCATGACGGAATCAGTCGCGTCCGAAACAACCTCAGCAGTCGCGTCCGAACCAGTCGCCTTCCCGCAGGACCGCACGTGCCCCTATCACCCGCCACAGTCGTACGAGCCACTCCGCGAGGCCCGGCCGCTCTCCCGGGTCCGGCTGTTCGACGGCCGTTCCGTCTGGGTGGTCACCGGCCAGGGGACGGCCCGCGACCTGCTCATCGACCCGCGTCTGTCCACCGACCGTGAGAACGAGGCGTTCCCCGCGCCGACCGAACGCTTCGCGAAGGTACGCAACCGCCGTGTCGCCCTGCTCGGCGTCGACGACCCCGTGCACAACACCCAGCGCCGGATGCTGATCCCCAGCTTCTCGGTCAAACGGATCGCCGCCATGCGCCCGCGGATCCAGGAGACGGTCGACCGGCTCCTCGACGCCATGGAGGCACAGGGGGCACCGGCCGAGCTGGTCGGCGCGTTCGCGCTTCCGGTTCCGTCCATGGTGATCTGCGCCCTGCTCGGCGTGCCGTACGCCGACCACGAATTCTTCGAGGAGCAGTCGCGCCGGCTGCTTCGCGGCCCCCGCGCCGAGGACATCGAGCGGGCGAGGGACGAACTCGACGCCTACTTCTACGCGTTGATCGACCGCAAACGCCGGGAGCCGGGGGACGGGCTCCTCGACGAGCTGATCCACCGGCAGCTCTCCGAGGGTGCGCTCGACCCCGAGGAACTGGTCAGCCTGGCGACGATCCTGCTGATCGCGGGGCACGAGACCACGGCGAACATGATCTCCCTGGGCACGTTCACGCTCCTCCAGCACCCGGAGCAGCTCGCCGAACTGCGCACCGAGCAGACGCTGATGCCCGCCGCCGTGGAGGAGCTGCTGCGCTTCCTGTCCATCGCGGACGGAATGCTGCGGGTGGCGAAGGAAGACATCGATGTCGCGGGCAGCACCATTCGAGCGGACGACGGCGTCATCTTCTCCACCTCCCTCATCAACCGTGACACCGCGGCCTACGAGACACCGGAGGAACTGGACTTCCACCGCGCCGACCGCCACCACCTGGCCTTCGGGTTCGGCATTCACCAGTGCCTCGGCCAGAACCTCGCCCGCGCCGAGATCGACATCGCCCTGCGGACGCTCTTCGCGCGCATGCCGGAGCTCCGCCTCGCGGTGCCCGCACGGGAGATCCCCTTCAAACCGGGCGACACGATCCAGGGGATGCTCGAACTCCCCGTCACCTGGTAGGAGGTGAACGATGCGGGTCCATGTGGAATCCGAGCGGTGCGTGGGTGCGGGGATGTGCGCGCTCACCGCTCCGAGCGTCTTCACCCAGGACGACGACGGCTTCAGCGAGGTGCTCCCCGGCCGCGAGGACGGGGGCGGCGACCCCTTGGTGCGTGAGGCCGTACGGGCCTGCCCGGTGCAGGCCGTCACCGTCGAGGAGTCCTGACCGAACCGTCCGGGCTCTAGCGCAGCGTCACCGTGAAGCTGCGTCCGTACGCGTGGTGGGTGTCGACGTCGATCCGGGTCCCGCCGTGGACCCGGCTCACGCGCACCCCCTCGTCGGCCTTGACCTGCCGCAGGGAACGGCCGCGCAGCAGCACGCCGACCCTGTCGCGGTCCATCGTCGGATCGGACACCGCCACGGTGGTCGGGCCGCGCCTCTCGTGCCGTACGAGCACCGAGGCGGGGCCCTCGATCCGCAGCCCGGCATTCCCGGCGTGCCCGGCGACCTCATGGCGGCCTGCCGTGAAGCTGTTCGCGGCCATCAGGCCGAGGCCCGCGTGGCTGACGGCCTGCAGCCGCACCGAGTTGGCGAGCACCTTCAGCGGCTGCCCGCCCCGGTACGACCTCAGCCCGGCCTCGCCCGCGTTCGGCACCAACGCGTAGGCGAGGGAGGCAGGGCGGGCCCCGGCCTGCCGGTCCACGCTCACGCCGAGGACCGTGCGCGTCACCGCCGTGTCCGGGTTCGCGGTGCGGACGACCCGGCGGCTGCGCGTGACCTTGTCCAGGGCGACCCGCACCTTCGGGGTGTCCAGGAAGACGTAGCCGACGGAGGTGCTCCGGGTGGCGTTGGCGTAGCGCAGCCACCGGAGGTCACCGGTGCCCGCGCCGGTCCACGGGCGGCCGTCACGCAACTCCCCGCGCACGGACACCTGGTCGTCCGGGGCGGCGGTCCGCGCGTCGACCGTCGTCGTCACGGCACGCCCCGCGCCGTCGCCGACCCCCGCCGCGAGCACCACGATCTCCTCGTCGAGCAGGAACCACGACTTCGTCGCCGTCGCGCCCCGGTAGACCACGAAGTCGTCCGGCAGCAACTCCCGGTCCCGGTAGGCGACATCACTTGACTGCACCGCCCCGACCGCGCCGTACGCCCCGAGGACCGCGCCCCCCGAGTGCCGGTTGGTGCCGCGCGGGAAGTAGACGTACGTGTTCTGCGACTCGGAGGAGGAAGTGAAGTTCAGGGGGTGGCCGGGGTTGTCGTAGAACGGCTTCCCGTACAGCTCGGGAACCGTCCGGCGCTGCTCGACCGGGGCGGTGACGCCCGCGAGGCCGTACGGCGAGACCGTGGTGAAGTAGTCGACTCCGTACGCCTGGGTCTGGTCCTGTCCGGAGAGATAGAGGTAGTACGCGCCGTCGCCCTGGAACCACGGCATGAGGTTCTCGCCGCTCATGTACTCGTACTTGCTGATCCGGTCGGAACTGCGCGCGAGCGCGAAGGCGTACCCCTCTCTGCGGTGGACGTGCTTGTCCATGGCGTTGAAGGCGACGCTGCGCGACGCCGGGTTCAGGTCCGCGGGCGGCACGGAGGTGTCGCCGATGATGTCGGCGTAGCGCACGATGCTGACCGGCGAGACGAATCCTGTCGGGTTGAGCGCGGCGCGCGAGGTCGACCGGATGTGCTTCACATAGCTCTTCAGGGCGGTGGCGTCGGCGCCGGTGGAGAGGGACGAGAGGTCCACGACGGCCTCGACGACGACCGCCACGTCCGTGTAGCCGCTGTCGGGGCGCGAGACCGCACGCCCCTTGACGATCTCCATCATCCAGCCCTCGAAGATGAGCGGCGCGAACCCGTCGCGCACCCACCTCTGGACCGTCGGCACCAGCTCCTCGCCGTGCGCGAAGCCCGTGCCGTCGAGGATTTTGAGGGTCTGCACGACCCGGGTGAGCAGGCCTTTTCCGTACGATCCCGTGTACGCGACGGAGGCGTGCTGGATGAAGGAGCCATCCGCGTAATAGCCGTCCGTCACGCCGTGCCGGAGGCGGTAGGGGTCGATGGTGACGAAGACCGTCAGCTGGTCGGTGAGGGCCTTGCGGATGCGGGGCTCGCCGCCCGCACCGATGAGCGCGCCCTGCAGGATCCGGTTGGTGGTGATGTCGGCGAGGTTGGCGCCGGTGTGGAAGCGCGAGTCGAGGTTCACGTCCCCGCCGGTGCCGTTGCGCAGATAGGCGTCCATCGAGGCGATGTAGGTGGCGATGAGGCCGGGCCTGTAGGTCCGCACCTCGTCCACGAGGAGCGCGAAGGTCTTGCTGACGTGCTGGGAGATGCCGATCTCCCAGTGGAACCAGTTGCCGTAGTAGCCCTTGGACTGATCGCCGTAGTAGCGCGCGTGCAGCCATCCGAGGCCGTCGATCACGCGGCGCCGCACGGCGGTGTCGCCGTAGAGGTCCGAGGGGGTCGGGCTCGGGGTGCGGGTCGCGAGGGCGATCTCGTAAAGGCGCTTGAAGGCCGTGTTGAGGTTGGTCTCGTCCGTGCCGAGAACGAGCCCGGCGAACAGCTCGCCCTCGCCCGCGTCGTCCATCGACTTCAGATTCGTCCGGGCCGTCTTCTCGATCGCGAGGAGCTTGGCGGCCGTCTCGGGGCGTGCGTTGGACTCGATGGTCCCCGCGAAGATCCCCACAGTGTTGGCCAGGAGGCGGGCGCTGTCCGCAGCGGCCTGTGCGGCGCTCGCGGGCAGCGCGGGGAGCACCGCAAGGAGACCGGCGGCCGAAAGGGCGGACAGCAGGCGTCTGCGGGTGATATCCATGGCGTCCTCCGCCGGTCGAGTTGGCGTTCCTGGCGTCCTGGCGGGCGGAGTCAAGCAGACGCCCCGGGCGGCGACAAGGGTGAGTACGCCGCCGCCCCGCACCACGGCATCGATCTCACCGTCAGGGGCTAGGCTCAATATTGTGAGGTCGGAAGAGCACACACCGGGGCCGTTCGCCATCGTGGCCATCGCGTCGTCCGCCGGAGGCATCCAGGGCCTCGGCTCGATCCTGGGCGCACTCGGCGCAGATCTGCCCGTGCCGGTGCTCGTGGTCCAGCACCTCGACCCGCGTCACCGCACCCTCCTCGCGGAGGTCCTCACCCGGCGCACGGAACTCACCGTGAAGCTGGCCAAGGACCAGGAGAGCGTCGAGCCGGGGACCGTGTATCTGGCGCCGCCCGACCGGCATCTCCTCGTGGGGCCGGAGGGAATACTGACGCTGTCGAACAGTAAGCTCGTGCACTTCGTGCGTCCCTCGGCCGACCTGCTCTTCGAGTCGGTGGCCGGGGCGTACGGGCCGCGGGCCATCGCCTGTGTGATCACCGGCACCGGCATGGACGGTGCCATGGGCGTGGAGGCGGTCAAGTCGCGCGGCGGCACCGTGATCGCCGAGGATCCGCAGAGCGCGCAGTTCGCGGGGATGCCCAGGGCTGCGGTGGAGACCGGAGCCGTGGACTTCGTACTCCGTATTGACGAAATCGCCGCGGCCATCCGCGGACTGGTCGAGGACAAGAGGCAGTGATGGGTGAGTCGTCCGGCGCCGGGGCAGAGCAGGGCGCGAAGCCGGGTGCCCAGGGGCGTCCGGAACCGGCGAGCGAAATGGATCAGGTGCGGGAAGCCGAGCGGGTCAGTGAAGTGGAGCAGGAGCGCCAGACGGAGCGGGCGCATGAGGGTGAGCAAGGGCGCCAGGAGACGGAGCGGGGGCGCGAGGCAAAGTCCGACCAACTCGTCGACCAGGGCCTGGAGGATCTTCTCTCGTTCATCCGCGACGCGCGCGGATTCGACTTCACCGGCTACAAACGCTCCACCCTGGGCCGCCGCATCCGCAAGCGGATGGGCGATGTCGGCATGCAGGGCTACGCGGACTACCGCGACCTCCTGGAGACCGACGCGGACGAGTTCCGTGCGCTGTTCAACACGGTCCTGATCAACGTCACCTCCGTGTTCCGCGACCCCGACGCCTGGTCACTCCTGAGGCGCGAGGTGCTGCCCGAGCTCCTTGAGGCGGTCGGCTCTCAGGGCGAGATCCGGGTCTGGAGCGCGGGATGCTCCAGCGGCGAGGAGGCGTACTCCCTTGCCATGATGTTCGCGGAGGCGATCGGCGTCGAGGAGTGCCTGAAGCGCGTCAAGATCTACGCCACGGACGTCGACGAGGAAGCGCTGCGCGACGCCCGCTCGGGGCAGTACCCCGCCAAGGCTCTGGATTCGCTGTCCAAGGACTTGCGCGACAAGTACTTCGAGCGCACCGGCACGCAGTACGTCTTCAGGACGGATCTGCGCCGGCGCGTCATCTTCGGCCGCCACGACATCACCCGTGACGCGCCGATCTCCCGCCTCGACCTGCTCGTCTGCCGCAACACGCTGATGTACTTCAACGTGGAGGCGCAGACCCAGATCCTCGACCGTTTCCACTTCGCCCTGCGCCAGGGCGGCTATCTCTTTCTCGGCAAGGCCGAGATGCTCCTGAACGACACCGAGCGCTTCGAAGCGATCAGTATCCGGCAGCGTGTCTTCCGCCGCCGCCCCGGCGGTACCACTCCGCCGTATCCCGCGACGACCCCCCTGAAGGCCAGGTCCACCATCGCCTCCGGGAAGCAACAGGCCGCACAGGCCAACCAGTTGCGTGATCTGGTCCTGGACTCGATGCCGGGGGCGAGCATCGCCCTGGACGGCAACGGTGCTGTCATCCTGGTCAACCACGGGGCGCGGGCCCAGTTCGGCCTCACACCCAACGATGTGGGGCGCCCTTTCCAGGACCTGGAGATCTCCTACCGGCCCGCCGAGCTGCGCTCCCTGATCGACCAGGCCATCTACGAACGCCGGCCGATGCACGTCCGCGGCGCGGAGCGTCGGATGGGCAACGACCTGCAGTACTTCGACATCGACATCCAGCCGATCCTGGGCGGGCCCGGCGGGCCGGGTCTGCCGGTCGCCATCAACGTCACGTTCACGGACGTCACGCAGTCCACCCGCCTCAAGGCCGAGGTCAAGCGCGTGCGTGAGGACCTGGAGACGGCGTACGAGGAACTCCAGTCGACGAACGAGGAACTGGAGACCACCAACGAGGAACTCCAGTCGAGCATCGAGGAGCTGGAAACCACCAACGAGGAACTCCAGTCAACGAACGAGGAACTGGAGACCACCAACGAAGAGCTCCAGTCCGGCAATGAAGAGCTCGAAACGATGAACGACGAGATGCGGCTTCGCACCACGGACCTGGACGAGGCACATGCCTTCCTCGAGGGCGTGGTGAGCAGTATCGCGGCCGGGGTGGTCGTGCTCTCCGCCGACATGCGCGCCAAGAACTGGAACCGCGGCGCGGTCGATCTGTGGGGCCTTCGCCCGGACGAGGTGATCGACGAGCAGTTCTTCGCCCTCGACTTCGGACTGCCCACCGACCGCCTGCGCGATGTCATCCAGCAGTGCGTCGCGTCGGGCAAGCGGTCGGGCCCTGTGGTCATCCCCGCGGTGAACCGCATCGGAAGGAACATCGACTGTTCGGTCATCTGCTCTCCGTTCGACGGGCACAACGGAGGTGTTGTCCTCCTGATGGAAGATGTCGCCGACTCGGGCGGCAGCTGACCCGACAGGTCGTACGCTTATGGACATGAGCGCCACGGAGGGCGGTTCGCACGAGGCGGGCGGTCGGGCCGACAGTGCCTGGCAGCGTGCCGTTCGTGCGGACGAACGCGCCACCCAGGAGACAGCGAACGCCGAGCGCCATGAGCAGCTCTTCGCGACGACCGGCCGCGTGTTCCACTCGACGATGGCGACGCGGCACCGCGCCGTCGCCGAGCGGCACCGCACCACGGCCCGCCTCCAGCAGGCGTACGCCCTCCGGTTGGCGGAGGCGGAGAGCAGAGGGGGTGGCCTCCCTCTTTTCAT
This sequence comes from Streptomyces sp. NPDC056486, assembly GCF_042795295.1. Lineage (NCBI taxonomy): Bacteria > Bacillati > Actinomycetota > Actinomycetes > Kitasatosporales > Streptomycetaceae > Streptomyces > Streptomyces sp. NPDC056486. Next base: position 8,805 of record NZ_JBHTSF010000146.1, on the reverse strand, counting down.
GGCGGGGGTAGCGGAGGCCTGCGGGACGCGCAGCGCCGCGCTCACGCTGGTCGGGGCCGACCTGAGCCAGCTCGCGGTCGCCGCTTCGGACCGGCCCTCACGCGGCGCCCAGGATCTGGAGTACGTCCTGACCGCGGGCCCCGGAATCGACGCGGTCCGCGACCGGCGGGCGGTGTACGCGTCGGGCCCCGCGCTCGAGAGGCGCTGGCCCGGCTACGGCTCCGGTATCGCCGCCCTCGGCCTGAGTTCGGTCGCGGCGCTCCCGCTGAAGGTGTCGACGGACTGCATAGGGGTGCTCACCGTCTTCGATCCCCCGTCGGAGCTCGCCAGGTCGGGAAAGTTCGACGAGGTCGCCGCCGCCCTGGCGGACGGCGTGTTGATAGGCCCGGACGCGGATCCCGGACTCTACGGCGGCGCGGACCTGCGGGCCGTGGTCCACCAGGCCGCAGGCGTGCTGTCCGAGCAGGTGGGCGGTTCGGTCACTGACGCCCTGGCGCTCATCAAGGCACGGGCGTTCGCCCTGGGCGTGCCCCTCGAGTCGGTGGCTCGGAGCGTCATCTCCGGGGAACTGCGACTCTGACCGCTCAGCCGTGCCGCGTCCCGTCGCGCTCGGCGATGTGCGTCGGGACCGTGATGCCCGGCGGGAGCAGCGGGTCGGCCACGGGGGTTCCCCAACTCGCCGTCAGGGGAAGGTTCCCGGCCCAGATGCCGAGCGCGGCGTCCGGTCCTTCGCCGTCGTCCGGCGGGCCCGCGCTCGTCTTGACCGACGCCTCCTCCAGGCAGAGGGCGAGCAGCGTCGTCGCGGCGAGTTCCTTGCGGCTCGGGCGCCGGGCGTAGTCCCACTGGCCGGGGGCAGCGTGATCGGTGAGCAGGCGCAGGCCCGTCAGCTTCTCGTCCGGGTCGGTGACCTTGCGCGGGACGCCGTAGATCATCGCGCTGCGGTAGTTGACGCCGTGCTCGAAGACCGAGCGGGCCAGGATCAGGCCGTCCACGTGGGTGACGGTGACGCAGACCGTCGCGCCGGGGTCGGCGGCCAGGCTGCGGCTCGCTACCGAGCCGTGCAGATACAGCTGGGTGTCGTCACGGCCGTAGACGGTCGGCACGACCATGGGGTGCCCGTCGATCACGACGCCCAGGTGGCAGATGAACCCCGCGTCGAGGATCGCTTCGAGGTCGGCGCGCTCCAGGCTGCCCTGCTCGCGCAGGCGGCTGTGGCGGGTGCGGTCGGTCTGCGGGAGCTGCTGGCTGGCGGTCACACCTCCGCAAGCTACCGATATAGCGCCCAGAATGCCATGCCTCAACGAATTACATCCGGCCACTCGGCAACGTACGACGAAATCCGCAGGCCATGCGCCATCCGTCCAATTCTCCCGCGGAGAATCCAACAACCCGCGGCGCGTGAGTGTTGTGACGTCCCACCTCCCGGCTGTCTGATGGAGGGCATGGAGCTCCCCTACCTTGAGGACGTATCCCCCGGCACCGGCAGCCTCCCGCCCCGCGCGTGGTATGCACGCTCGGATGCCATATCCCTCTCCCTGAACGGCAGTTGGCGCTTTCGCCTCTCCCCGACCGCCGACGCCGCCGACGACTCCTTCGCCTCGGACGGCTACGACGCCGGATCCTGGGACACCGTTGCGGTGCCAGGGCACTGGGTGCTGCAGGGGCACGGCGCGCCGATCTACACGAACATGGTCTATCCGTTCCCGGTCGACCCGCCCCGCGTACCCACCGAGAACCCGACCGGCGACCACCTTCGCACCTTCGACCTGCCGGCCGACTGGCCCGCGAGCGGCGGCGGCACACTCCGCTTCGACGGCGTCGAGTCCTGTGCCCGCGTCTGGCTGAACGGCACGGAGCTCGGCGAGTTCAAGGGCTCACGCCTTCCGCACGAGTTCACGGTCGGCCACCTCCTGAAGCCGTCCGGCAACGTCCTCGCGGTCCGCGTCCACCAGTGGTCGTCCGGTTCGTACCTGGAGGACCAGGATCAGTGGTGGCTGCCGGGCATCTTCCGGGACGTCACCCTGCTGCACCGCCCCGAGGGCTGCGTGCTCGACTTCTTCACGCACGCCTCGTACGACCATCGCGCGCGGACCGGGACGCTGCGGGTCGACTCGGACGTGGAGGGCCGGGTCACCGTGCCCGAGCTGGGGATCGATGTCGCCACGGGCGAGCCGGTGACGGTGACCGTCGAGCCCTGGACGGCCGAGACGCCCCGGCTCTACGACGGGGTCCTTGCCACGGCGGGCGAGCGCGTCCCGCTGCGGATCGGCTTCCGTACGGTGGCAGTCGAGGACGGGGTCATCAAGGTCAACGGCCGCCGGATCCTGTTCCGCGGCGTGAACCGGCACGAGTTCCACCCGGAGACGGGCCGCGCGCTCGACCTCGCCACCATGCGCACCGATGTCCTGCTGATGAAGCAGTACAACATCAACGCGGTCCGCACCAGCCACTATCCGCCGCACCCCGCCTTCCTCGACCTCTGCGACGAGCTCGGCCTGTGGGTCATCGACGAGTGCGACCTGGAGACCCACGGCTTCACCGAGCAGGGATGGCGCGACAACCCCGTCGACGACGACCGCTGGACGCCCGCCCTCCTGGACCGCGCGGCCCGCATGGTCGAGCGCGACAAGAACCACGCCTCGGTGATCATCTGGTCCCTCGGCAACGAGTGCGGGACGGGCCGCGGCCTGACCGCCATGGCCCACTGGATCCGCGCACGGGACTCCGGGCGCCTGATCCACTACGAGGGCGACCAGTCCTGCGCGTACACCGACATGTACTCGCGCATGTACGCCGACCATGCCGAGGTCGACCGTATCGGCCGCCGCGAGGACACGGACGGCCCGGCGTCGCGCCTCCAACTCCCCTTCATCCTCTGCGAGTACGGGCACGCGATGGGCAACGGCCCCGGCGGCCTGAGCGAGTACCAGGAGCTGTTCGACGCACATGAGCGCAATCAGGGCGGCTTCATCTGGGAGTGGATCGACCACGGCCTCAGGCACCCGGAGCTCGGCTACGCCTACGGCGGCGACTTCGGCGAGGAACTGCACGACGGGAACTTCGTCTGCGACGGCCTGGTCTTCCCCGACCGGCTCCCGTCGCCGGGCCTCGACGCGTACAAGCAGGTCATCCAGCCGGTGCGTTTCGCGTACGACAAGGACGCGGGGACGGTCAGGGTCACCAATCTGCACGACTTCGCGGACCTGTCGCATCTGTCCTTCGAGTGGTCGTACATCAGCGATGACGACGCGGCGTGCGAGGCCGGAGACCTGGCCGTGCCACCGGAACTCGGACCCGGCGAATCCGTCGAACTGAAGGTGCCGGACGCGCCACCCGCGAGCCGCGATGCCGAGACCTTCCTGCATCTCTCGGCGATGGTGGGCGTCGCCGATACGAACTGGACGAAGCTGGATCACGGCGTCGCGCGGGCCGAGTTCGCGGTGACGCCGCGCCCCGCCGTCCGTGCCGCCACCGGTGAACGGCCGGTACGTGACGGGCACTTCATCACCCTTGGCCCCGGCACGTTCGACGCCCGCACCGGGGAACTGCACACGCTGAACGCCATCCATCTGTCCAGTGCCCCGCGCCTGGACATCTGGCGCGCCCCTACCGACAACGACAACGGGGCGTCCTGGCAGGGCGGACAGCGCAACGGACTGCTGTGGCGCGAGCTCGGCCTGCATCGGATGCAACACCGTCTCGACGCCGTCGAGTTGACCGACGACGCGCTCACCGTCCACACCCGCGTGGCACCCGCCTCGCGCGACATCGGCCTGCGCACCACCTACCACTGGACGTCCGACGGCACCCGGCTGCGCCTCGCGGTCTCCGTGGTACCCGAGGGCGAGTGGAAGGTTCCGCTGCCCCGGCTCGGCATCCGGCTCGGCCTTCCCGCCGCGTACGGGCATGCGTTCTGGTTCGGTGGCGGGCACGGTGAGGCGTATCCGGACACGGCGGCGGCGTCCCGCATCGGGACCTGGTTCGAGCACGTCGACCGGTTGCAGACCCCGTACGTGCGCCCCCAGGAGAACGGCGCCCGTGCGGACGTCCGCTGGGCCGAGCTGCGGGCGGGCTTCACCGGCGAAGGCGTGCGCGTGGTCGGCGAGCCCGCCTTCTGGTTCACCGCGCGCCGCTGGACCACCGAGCAGCTTGACGCGGCCACGCACCGTACCGACCTCACCCCCGGCGAGACGGTGTGGGTCCATCTCGACCACGGTCAGCACGGCATCGGATCACAGTCCTGCGGGCCCGGGGTCCTGCCGCAGCACGAACTCCATGCCGCCCCGGCTCAGTTCGCCTTCACCTTCGCGCATCGCGACGCCACGCCCGATGAGGAGCCGCCGGTGCCGCCGCCAGCCGGGTGAACCCCGCTCTGACCGGGGTTTTCCGGTGACTCAGCACTAGACTGGAAGTCACCGTCGAACCACGTGTCACCCTGGGGGGAGGGAGCACCCCGCGTCACAACCGCGGCTCGGCCGCAGTCCGTTGAGGCCGTCGGCCACCCCTCCTCCCTCGCCGGGCGATTCACGCCCGGGCAGGTTCGTGGGCTTACGCGGTGTTCCAGTCCCTGGTGGGCGTGTTGCCGGACTCGGTCTGCGAGGTGGACGAGTATCTGGCGGAGCTGGAGTCGCTTGCGGAACTGATCAGCCGGTGAACGGGTCAAGCGGTGACACTGGTCAGCCTGCGAACGCCTGCCGCACGATGTCCAGGTTGTAGTCGTCGATCTCGACCGTGCCGAGATCGGCCGGGGCGAATCGGCACGCTCGGCAAGTCCATGGCATCCGCCGTAGCGAGGATTCGCGGACCGGGACAGTCAGCCGAGGGGTTCCAGCTCGCCCTGATCGAGGCGGTAGGGCGGATATGCGTCCGTGAGCAGCAGGCCATAGGCCAGGACGCGCGCGACCCAGCGGTGCAGACCGATGTTGAGGTCGTACATCCCCCGGGGGTAGCGGCCGGTGAAGAGCAGGGACACGCCCGCGTAGAAGGCCAGGAGTCCGGTGAGGCCGCCGTTGAAGCGGTAGCCGCCCGCCATCAGCGCGGCCACGATGAGCTGCGGAACGACAAGGAGCCAGCCCTTGACCAGGACGAGTCCCCTGGAGAGGTGCTCGGGGTAGACGATGTCCAGGTGGGCGGGGTAGTCGGCGACGTCGCCCAGGGCGAAGGGCGGATAGCGGTCGGTGCCGAGCGATCCGTACGCGTAGTACTCGACACGCCAACTCCAGCGCAGCACACCGACGTTGTAGTCGAAGAGCAGCCGTGGATAGCTGCCGGTGAACAGGACGGCGAAGAAGGCGACGAAGGTGACGAGGAGGAAGCCGATCCACAAGAAGAGCAGAACGATGTAGTGCGGGAGCACGAGCAGCCACTTCACGAGCCAGAGCCAGCGGGACAGCTCAGCGTCGTACTGCGTCTCCAGGCGGACCGGACCGACCGGACTGACCTGGTCTTTGCCGAGGGTGGTCGGCGTGGGCATGGCGGACATGGCGGTCATCTCCCCTCGTCCACGTGCTTGCCCTTCTCGCCCACATGTACGACCGCGCGCGGGCGGCGGCAAGGAGTGGCGCGGCGTCCGTTTTCTTCAAGACGGGCGTCGGGCGGCTGCCTAGGCTGCGAAGCATGAACACGAACATCACACCCCGCTTCGATCTGATCGGCATCGTCGTCTCCGACATGGCCGCGACGCTCGCCTTCTACCGCCGCCTCGGCCTGGAGTTTCCCGGGGGTTCCGAGGATCAGCCGCATGTCGAGGCGGCGCTTCCCGGCGGTCTGCGCATCGCGTTCGACACGGAGGAGACGGTCCGCTCCTTCACCGAGAACTGGGAGCCGCCGCAGAGCGCGGGCCGCATCGGGCTCGCGTTCCACTGCGAGACCCCCGCGGGCGTCGACGCGGCGTACGAAGAGCTGATCGGCGCCGGACATCACGGTGAGCTCAAGCCGTGGGACGCCTTCTGGGGCCAGCGGTACGCCTCTGTCCTCGACCCGGACGGGAACGGCGTCGACCTGTTCGCGCCGCTGTCTAAGCCGTCTGGCCCGGCCGCGGGCTGAGCAGCTCGCTCAGCGGCATCCCCGCCAGCTCCTTCACGTCACGCGCCAGATGGGCCTGATCGGCGAACCCGGCGACGGCCGCCGTCTCCGCGTAGGCCATCCCCCTCCTGGCCAGGGCGAGCGCGCGCTGGAGCCGCAGGACACGGGCAAGGGTCTTGGGTCCGTAGCCGAACGCGGCGAGTGAACGCCGGTGCAGGAGGCGGGCGTTGATGCCTGCCGCCTCGGCGGTCGCCGCGACGGACCGCCCCGCGTCGAGGGCCTTGACGACATGCGCGAGCAGCGGATCGGGCGGCTCCGACCCGCCGGCGCGCTCCAGGGCGAAGGACTCCAGGACGGCGGCCGGATCGCGCGCCGCGTCCATGCGCTCGGTCAGGCGGCGGGCGTCGGCGGACGGCCACAGGTCGGCGAGGTCGACGCGCCGGTCGCGGAGTTCGTGCGCGGGCACACCGAGGAAGGCGGGGGCGGTGCCGGGGTAGAAGCGGATGCCCACGTACCGGGCGGCCGCGTTCGATTCGGGCCGGTACGCGCGGGTGTCGGGCCCGGCCACAAGGAGCCTGCCCCCGCTCCACAGCAGATCCATACAGCCGTCGGGAAGAACGGGATAGACGCCGTCGGCCCCGCCACCGCTGGTGCGGGTCCACAGGACCGCGCCCGCGACACGGGATGGCCGCTCCGCGTACTCGACGGTCTCGTACGACACGCCTTCAAGGTTACGCCGCTCCGGGGCACCGCTCTGGGCACCGCTCAGGGGCATCACTCAGGGGCTACGCGGCCCGTGAGCGGTGCTCCTGCGGGCTGACCCCGTACACCCGCTTGAAGGCGCTGGACAGGGCGAACGCGCTGCCGTACCCGACGCGCCGTGCGATCGCGGCGATCGTCTGCTCGCCGTCCCGCAGCAGGTCGGCGGCGAGCGCGAGCCGCCAGCCCGTCAGGTACGCCATCGGCGGCTCGCCCACGAGCTCGGTGAAGCGCCGGGCGAGCGCGGCCCGCGAGACCCCCGCCTTCGCGGCGAGCGCGGCGATCGTCCAGGGGTGCGCGGGGTCGTCCTGGAGCAGCCGGATCGCCTGCCCGACGATCGGGTCCCCCATCGCCCGGTACCAGGCGGGTGCCTCCGCCTCCGGCCTGGAGAACCAGGCGCGCAGCGCGGCGATCATCAGCAGATCGAGCAGCCGGTCGAGCACGACGTCCTGTCCCGGCTCGTCCTTGGCGATCTCGTCGGCGAGCAGCGGGGTGAGCGGGCAGTCCCACACCTCGGTGGGCAGGACGAGGAGCGGGGGCAGCGCGTCCAGGAGCCGCCCGGTGATCTCGCCGTGCGCCTGATAGGTGCCGATCAGCATCTCGGCGGCGCCGTCGAGCGATTCGCCCCAGGTGCGCAGGCCGAGGTCCTGGTACTGCCCGATCGGGGTGCCGCCCAGGGGTACACAGCGCTGGCCGGGCTTGATCTCGGCGCGGGGCGGCGTGTCCTGCTCGTCGGCGACGGTGTAGTGATCGGGGCCGCGCGCGACGGCGACGTCTCCGGGACGGATCAGCTGGGGTGCGCCGTCGTCGGGCACGATCCAGGCGGTGCCGCGCACCATGATCATGACCGAGAGGGGCGCTTCGTCCGCGATGCGGACGGACCAGGGCGGGTCGAAGCACGCGCGGATCATGAAGGCTCCTCGCGCGCGCGGGCCCTCCAGCAAGCCTGCGAGTACGTCCATGCGGGAAGCGTAGACGCACGCGTATGGGGGTGAGCCCCTGGCGGATGGTTCCTTGTGGCGGGCGGCAGTTGACTGGGACGCATGACGAAGAACGCGTCGCAGACGCAGAAGATGACAGTGCTGGTCACGGGCGCTTCCGGCAAGACCGGGCGCCGGGTCGCGGAGGCCGCGGAGGCGGCGGGGCACACGGTGCGGGCCGCTTCTCGGTCGGGGGCGGTGCGGTTCGACTGGTACGACCCCTCGACGTGGGAGGACGCGCTGCGGGGCGCGGACGCGGCGTACCTCGCCTATCAGCCGGACGTCGGCGCGCCCGGTGCGGGCGATGCGGTGGGTGCGCTGGCCCGGCGGGCGGTGGAGCTCGGTGTGCGGCGGCTCGTGCTGCTCTCGGCGCGGGGTGAGGATCAGGCGGAGCCCGCCGAGCGTGCGGTGCGGGAGTCGGGGGCTGAGTGGACCGTGGTGCGGGCGAGTTGGTTCGCCCAGAACCTCAGCGAGGGTCCGCTCCTTGAGGGCATGCGGGCCGGGGAACTGGTGTTCCCCGCCGGGGAGGTGCTCGAACCGTTCATCGACGCGCGGGACATCGCGGATGTGGTGGTGGCGGTGCTTCGCCCTGGTTCGGGCTACGCGGGGCGGGTCGTGGAGGTCTCGGGGCCGCGGCTGCTTTCGTTCCGCGATGCGGTGGGGGAGATCTCGGCGGCTGCGGGGCGGGAGATTCGGTACGTTCCTGTCTCCGCCCGGGAGTACGGGGGTGCGCTTGCGGAGTACGGGGTGCCCGCGGAGGAGGCGGAGTTCCTGATCGAGCTCTTCGAGACGAATCTGGACGGGCGCAACGCGCGGCTCTCCGAGGGGGTGCGGGAGGTTCTTGGGCGGGCGCCTCGGGACTTCGGTGAGTTCGCCCGTGAGCATGCGGAGGCGGGCGTCTGGAAGGCGTGATTTTCCCCAACCCCGCCCCTTCCCGCAAACCGTGCCTGCGCCCCGGACCTACCTGGGGCTCCGCCCCAGACCCCGTACAAGATGGCCTCAAACGCCGGCCGGGCTGGAACTATCCAGCCCGGCCCCGTCC
>NZ_JBHTSF010000145.1:0-21651 GCF_042795295.1 Streptomyces sp. NPDC056486 | reverse complement strand
GGAGGAGAAGAGCATGTGCCCGAAGCTCTGGTGGCGCTTGTTGTGGCCGTAGTGACCGCCGTGTCCGCCATGGCCGCCGTGGTGACCGCCGTGCTGGGGAGCGCCCCACGCCGGGGCGGGAGCGGCCGGGTACCCCTGCGGGCCGGGCGGTGGGGGCGGGGCCTGCTGGCCGCCCCACTGACTCTCGACCCGGCTCAGGGCCTCGAGCTCGCCGTAGTCGAGGAATATCCCGCGGCAACCGCTGCACTGCTCGATCTGGACGCCATTGCGGTTGTACGTGTGCATCGGTGCATGGCACTTGGGACACTGCATGGTCGGCTCAACTCCTCGCCGGTCGTGACTGCTTCGCCGGAAGACTGCCCGGCTTCGGTGCGTTGCACCCTACTTCGTGGAGGTGGGCGCCAACTCCGGCGGGAGGGCGGACATTCGATCACAGGCGTCGACCACTGCCTGCTCGATCTCGTCCAGGGTCCTGCGCTCCCTGAGGGACTTGGCGACGGCCAGGGCGGCGGTCTGGGCGGTGAGGGCACGGGCCGGTATGTCCAGGGCGGGCCAGGGGTCCGTGCCGTCCGCAGGGACCGCGGGTCCACGTGCCGCACGGTAGGCGGTGAGGAAACGGGTCCACTCATCCGCGGGCAGGAGACCGCAGGCGTACCAGGCGGCGGGGCGGGCCAGGTCCCAGGCCGGGTCGCCGATGCCGAGGTCGTCGACGTCGATGAGCAGCCAGCGCCCCTCTGATGTGCGGACCAGCTGACCCAGGTGCAGGTCGCCGTGGCACAGGAGACCCGGGAGCGGTGCGGGGGCCTCGGCGCGGGCCCAGCCGGGGAGCGTGGCCCAGGCGCGCTCGACGGGAACGGCCGCGGGGTGCGGTCCCGCGGCCCGCATGCGCGTCATCGCCCGGGCGGCCTTCGTGGGGCCGCGCATGTCCGGAAGCGGGTGCGGGAGTTCGGCCGTGGGTGTGGCGTGCAGGCGGGCCAGGAGAGTGGCGACAGCTTCCCAGGGGGCGGCGTCGGGGTCGTCGCGGTCCACCGGGGTGCCTGCCTCCCAGAGGGTGACCAGACGGCCGTGGAGCGGGATCGCCGTCTCGCCGAGCGGAGGCAGGAGGGTGCCGTTCAGGGCTGCGGCGACCTTGAGGCGGGCCGCGAGCTCGGTGGGGTCGGTGCCCGGGGCATGAGCCTTGGCGACGGTGTCACCGTGCCGGACTACGGTGGCGTCGTCCCGGTCCGCGAGGACGGCTTCGGGGGCACAGGCACACGGGGTGCGGTGGGCCGCGTGCCGGACCTTGGCGGTCAGCGCGGGCAGCAAGGCGGTCACGGGTCCCCCGGGGGTGCGGCGGTGGGTCTTCGGTGAGGGTACGCACCGAAGGTCGAGCTCCGTCCGGGTGCTTATGAGGTCGTGGTGTCCGCAACCATCAATTGAGCAACCCCGACGGCGATCAGCCACCTGCGCGAGAGCGGCGCCGGTTTAGGCGCAAAGAAGTGCCCGCGCAGCTCCCCAGCTGCGCGGGCATTTCTCGTGCCGTCCGCCGCACCCCCGTCCCCACGGGGTTTCCTGGCCGGATGTCCCCGCCCGGACCGCTCATCCGGGCCTGGGGCGCCGCTCAGCGCCCCAGCATCACGCCCACGGACGACGCCTGTGTGACCACTGCTTCCCAGCCGCCGAAGACGACCACCAGCAGGGCCGCCAGGGGAAGAACCATGGCCGTCGCCACCAAGGGGTGGCGCGTGCCGGACGGGCGGACGCCGAACGAGGCGAAGGCCTTCCGTCCTTGCGTGCGGAACATTGCCCGCGGTGCCGTGTCCGCCATGGTTCCTCTCCTGACCGAGTCTGTATGAATTTGGCAGCGGCGGGTGTCTGACCTCGGGGGACGAGTGCTGCACCCGCCGCTTGAGTTCAAATTTAGGTGCGCCGAAGACCCGGGGCGTCATGCCCTCGTACCGATTGCCGGGCCTCCCGGAGGATGACCGATCGTCGGTCATGTACTCCCATGGGTGGAGACGGGGTCCTAGGTCTCAGGGTCTTCCCGGAGGGGGCGGGCGGCCTGCTCGGATGTGTCCTCCCGGGGAACGGGCTGCTCGACCAGAGCCAGGACGCGGGTCGCCATGAACCGCGCCGTCCGCACGACGGACCCGCTACGGGTGACTTCGCTCACTTCGACCACCCCTCTGCGCACCGCTGTCTCCACCCGGCGGCCCGCCCGGCTCGCCACCACCTCGTACGTACGTGTCGTGTCCCCGGCGTCCACGACTATCTCCACACGATCACCCTTCACGGGATCAATCCCCCTTCAGCGATGGATGGTTGAGAACGGCGACCCGCACAACAGTCGCCCGCCCCCGCGCCCCTGATCACTCTTCAAGTTTCCCACCCGGCACTGACAATCGGTCGGGCCGCGAGGGCGCGGCCTCTGCACCTGCCCGGCCACGGAAACGTAAGCTGTGGCACGACAACGGACCGGGCAGCAGGGATGGACATGGCGATGATGCGGCTCCGGCGCGAGGACCCGCGTGTCGTCGGCTCGTTCAGACTGCACAGGCGGCTGGGCGCCGGCGGTATGGGTGTCGTCTATCTGGGGTCGGACCGGCGGGGGCAGCGCGTCGCCCTGAAGGTGATCCGGCCCGACCTGGCGGAGGACGAGGAGTTCCGCTCGCGCTTCGCGCGCGAGGTCTCAGCGGCCCGGCGCATCCGCGGGGGCTGCACCGCGCGGCTCGTCGCCGCCGATCTCGACGCCGACCGGCCGTGGTTCGCCACGCAGTACGTCCCCGGGCCGTCCCTGCACGACAAGGTCGCCGCCGAGGGGCCGCTCTCCGCGGCCGATGTGGCGGTCGTCGGTTCGGCGCTCGCCGAAGGCCTCGTCGCCGTGCACGAAGCCGGTGTCGTACACCGTGACCTGAAGCCGTCGAACATCCTGCTGTCCCCGAAGGGGCCGCGGATCATCGATTTCGGCATCGCCTGGGCCACCGGCGCCTCGACGCTGACCCATGTGGGCACCGCCGTCGGATCGCCCGGCTTCCTGGCGCCCGAGCAGGTGCGCGGCGCCGCCGTCACACCCGCCACGGACGTGTTCGCCCTCGGCGCCACACTGGCGTACGCGGGCATGGCGGACTCACCCTTCGGGCACGGCAGTTCAGAGGTCATGCTCTACCGCGTCGTCCATGAGGAGGCGCAGCTCGGCGGGGTTCCGGACGCGCTCGCCCCGCTGATCAGGGCCTGTCTCGCCAAGGACCCCGAGGAGCGTCCCAGCACACTCCAACTGTCGCTCAGGCTCAAGGAGATCGCGGCCCGTGAGGCACAGGGCCTCGGCGACCCGCGCCCGCCCGCGCCCCGCCAGAGCCAGGACCGGCCGACGGGACGGCTGGCCGAGGAGTACGTGGATCAGCAGACCCAGCGGCGTCATCCGCAGGGCACTCCCCCGCCGCGGCCGAGTTCGTCACGGCCCGGTTCCTCGCGGCCGAATGCCTCGCGCACCGGTTCCTCTCGCACCGGTTCCTCGCGGACCGGATCCTCACGGCCGAATTCCTCGCGCGCCGGATCCAGTTCCTCGCGGTCCAACTCGCGTCCCGGGCAGCCCCGGAACACGACACGCTCCGGCGGCGCGCGGCGGCCCGCCAATCCGCGCCTGCTGCGCCAGCGGCTCTTCGTCTTCGTGGTCGTGACGCTGCTCGTGGCCCTGGCGATCGCGGCGGCCCAGGGGTGCCAGGGACCCGCGCGCGGGCTCGGCGGCAGCGGCGCACACGATGTGCACGCCGTACAGCAGCAGAGCCTGCGGCAGGATCCGGGGCCCGGCCCTCAGAGCTGAGGGCGGCCCGTCGCCACCGCGTAGAAAGCGACCGCGGCCGCCGCTCCCACGTTCAGGGAGTCGACGCCGTGGGCCATCGGGATGCGGACCCACTCGTCCGCGGCGACCAGGGCCTGCGTGGAGAGGCCGTCGCCCTCCGCCCCGAGCATCAGCGCGACCCGGTCCATCCGGTGGGGCGCCGCCTCGTCCAGGGTCTTCGCCTTCTCGTCCGGGGTGAGCGCGAGGAGGTTGAAGCCCGCTTCGCGTACGCCCTCCAGGCCCTTGGGCCAGGATTCGAGGCGGGCGTAGGGAACGGAGAAGACCGCGCCCATGGAGACCTTCACCGAGCGGCGGTAGAGGGGGTCGGCGCAGTCCGGTGAGAGCAGGACGGCGTCCATGCCGAGGGCGGCGGCGCTGCGGAAGATCGCACCGATGTTGGTGTGGTCGTTGACCGACTCCATGACGACGACGCGGCGCGCCCTGGTCAGGAGTTCGTCCGACGTCGGCAGCGGTTTGCGCTGCATCGAGGCGAGGGCGCCCCGGTGCACGTGGTAGCCGGTGACCTGCTCGGCAAGGTCGGGGTTGACCGCGTACACGGGGGCCGGGACCTCGTCGATGACGTCGCGCATGACGTCGACCCACTTCGCGGAGAGCAGCATCGAGCGCATCTCGTAGCCCGCCTGCTTGGCGCGTCTGATCACCTTCTCGCCCTCGGCGATGAAGAGGCCCTCGGCGGGCTCCCGCTTGCGGCGCAGTTCGACGTCGGTCAGGCCCGTGTAGTCGCTCAGGCGCGGGTCGGCGGGGTCGTCAACGGTGATGAGATCAGCCACAGGGTGATACTGCCTTGTCCTGGGTGTGGTGCCAACGCCTTGGAGCGGGTTGGGTTACCGGTGGTTACGTGGAGCTCGGGGCGGCCAGGGGATATCCGGGGCCCGGGATGGCCGACGGTTACGCGGGGCCGCCCGGACCCACGTTCACCACCTCGCCGATGACGATCACCGCCGGGGGCTTCACCTCGTGGGCCGCGACCTCGGCGGCGACCGTCGCGAGGGTGGCGTCCACGCGGCGCTGGGCCGCGGTGGTGCCTTCCTGGATCAGGGCGACGGGGGTCCCGGGCGACCGGCCGTGCGCGGTGAGCGCCTCGGCGATCTTGCCGATCTTGTCCACCCCCATCAGGATCACGAGGGTGCCGCGCAGCTTGGCCAGGGACGGCCAGTCGACAAGGGAGCGCTCGTCGTCCGGGGCCACATGGCCGCTGACCACCGTGAACTCGTGGGCGACCCCGCGGTGCGTGACGGGGATGCCCGCGGCGCCCGGCACGGAGATCGAGCTGGAGATGCCGGGGACCACCGTGCAGGAGATGCCCGCCTCGGCGAGTGCCTGGGCCTCTTCCATGCCACGCCCGAAGACGAAGGGGTCGCCGCCCTTCAGCCGGACGACCGACTTGCCCTGCTTCGCGTGCTCGATGAGGGCGTTGTTGATGGCCTCCTGGGCCATGAAGCGGCCGTACGGGATCTTCGCGGCGTCGATCACCTCGACGTGCGGCGGGAGTTCGTCGAGCAGGTCGCGGGGGCCGAGCCGGTCGGCGATGACCACGTCCGCCTCGGCGAGGAGACGACGGCCGCGGACCGTGATGAGGTCCGGGTCGCCGGGTCCGCCGCCGACGAGGGCGACGCCAGGAGTACGCGTGCGCTGCTGGGGTGCCACGAGGGTGCCGTCGCGCAGCCCCTCGACGACCGCGTCACGGATGGCTGCCGTACGGCGGGGGTCGCGGCCGTCGATGTCCGTGGTGAGGATGGCGACGGTGACGCCTTCGGAGCGGCCGGTCGCGGGGGTGAGGGCGGTGGCTTCCTCGGCGTCGTCGGAGCGCACGCACCAGACGCGCTCCGCTTCCGCTTCGGCGGATGCCGCCGTGTTGGCCTCGGGGTCACTGGTGGCGATGAGGGCGTACCAGGCGTCCTTGAGGTCGCCGTTCTCGTAGCGGCGGCGCTCCCAGCTGATCTCGCCCGCGTCCGCCATCGCCTCCACGGAGGGGGTCGCCGTCGGCGACACGAGGAGGATGTCCGCGCCCGCACCGATCAGGGCGGGGAGGCGGCGCTGGGCCACCTGGCCGCCGCCGAGCACGACCGTGCGGCGGGCGGTGAGGCGGAGGCCTACGGGGTAGGCGGGGTTTTCGGCCATGGCGGGTGGCTCCTCGTGCGGGGCGCGGGGCTTTGCGGGTGCCGCTGCGACGGTGGGGCGGCTGCGTTGCGTTGCTGCTTTGACGTGCGGGTTCAGTATGGCTGGGGCGGGGTGGGGCAGCTCCCCCAGCCCGCCCCTTCCCGAAACCGGGGCTTCGCCCGGCCCCCGCTTCGTCTGGGACCGTGGTGCTACTTCTCGGTCACTCCGGCCGAGTCGAACGTGGCCACCTCGTGCATCGCGCGGGCCGCGCTCTGGACCACCGGGAGGGCCAGGAGCGCGCCGGTGCCCTCGCCCAGGCGGAGGTCGAGGTCGACCAGGGGGCGCAGGCCCAGCTTGTTCAGGGCCGCCACATGACCGGGCTCCGCGCTGCGGTGACCCGCGATGCAGGCCGCGAGGACCTCGGGGGCGATGGCACGGGCGACCAGGGCCGCCGCGCCGGCACTCACGCCGTCCAGGATCACGGCGGTACGCAGGGAAGCGCCGCCGAGCAGCAGCCCCACCATCGCCGCGTGCTCAAGGCCGCCGATCGCCGCGAGGACGCCGATCGGGTCGGCCGGGTCGGGCTGGTGCAGTTCGAGGGCGCGGCGCACGACGTCGACCTTGCGGCTGTGCATCTCGTCGTTGATGCCGGTGCCGCGGCCGGTCACCTCGCCCGGGTCGGTGTCTGTGTAGACGGAGATGAGGGCCGCGGACGCCGTGGTGTTCGCGATGCCCATCTCGCCGGTGAGCAGGGCCTTGTTGCCCGCGGCCACCAGGTCGCGGGCGGTCTCGATGCCGACCTCGATGGCCGCCTTGACCTCTTCGCGGCTCAGGGCGGGACCTGTCGTCATATCGGCTGTGCCCGCGCGGATCTTGCGGGGCAACAGGCCCGGGGTGGCCGGGAGTTCACTCGCCACGCCCACGTCGATGACACAGACCTCGGCGCCCACCTGGTTGGCGAAGGCGTTGCAGACCGCGCCGCCGCCGAGGAAGTTGGCGACCATCTGCGCGGTCACCTCCTGGGGCCAGGCGGTGACGCCCTGGGCGTGCACGCCGTGGTCGCCCGCGAAGATCGCGACGGCCGCGGGCTCCGGGATCGGCGGCGGGCACTGCCGGGAGAGGCCGGACAGCTGAGCGGAGATGATCTCCAGCATGCCGAGCGCGCCCGGCGGCTTCGTCATGCGCTTCTGCCGCTCCCACGCCTCGCCGAGCGCCTTGGCGTCGAGCGGGCGGATGTTGGAGACGGTCTCGGCGAGCAGATCGTGCGGGTCCTCGCCGGGCAGGGCACGGCGGCCGTACGTCTCCTCGTGGACCACCCAGGAGAGCGGGCGGCGCTTGGACCAGCCTGCCTGCATCAGCTCGGGCTCCTCGGGGAACTCGTCGACGTATCCGACACAGAGATAGGCCACCACTTCGAGGTGCTCGGGCAGGCCGAGGGTTCTGACCATCTCGCGTTCGTCGAAGAAGCTGACCCAGCCGACGCCGAGGCCCTCGGCGCGCGCCGCGAGCCAGAGGTTCTCGACGGCGAGGGCCGAGGAGTACGGAGCCATCTGCGGCTGCGTGTGGCGGCCCAGGGTGTGGCGGCCGCCGCGGGTCGGGTCGGCGGTGACGACGATGTTCACCGGGGTGTCGAGGATCGCCTCGATCTTCAGTTCCTTGAACTGCTTCGCCCGGCCCTTGGGGAGCGACTTGGCGTACGCGTCCTTCTGGCGCATGGCCAGCTCGTGCATCGTGCGCCGGGTGTCGGCCGAGCGGATGACGACGAAGTCCCAGGGCTGGGAGTGGCCCACGGAGGGCGCGGTGTGCGCCGCCTCCAGGACGCGGAGCAGGACCTCGTGCGGGATGGCGTCGCTGCGGAAGCCGTTGCGGATGTCGCGGCGTTCGCGCATGACGCGCAGGACGGCCTCGCGCTCGGCGTCGTCGTAGGCGGGGGCGGCGGGCGTCTCCGGCTGCTTGACCGGCTCAGGCTCCTTGACCGGCTCAGGCTCCGTAACCGGCTCCGAGGCGGCGGCCTCGTCCGTGGCTTCCGCCGGGTCTGCGGCTTCCGTCGTCTCGACGGGCGGCGCGGCTTCGGCGACGGCCGCGGGCTCGGGGGCCACGGGCTCGGGGAGCTCGGGCTCGGCCACTGCCTCTGCCACCGCCTCGGCCTCCGCCTCTGCTTCGGCGGGTCCTTCGCTCATTTCGAGGGGCAGGGCTTCGGCTGCCGTGTCCGTCGGCTCGGGCGCCTGCGGCACGGGCTCTTCCGCCGTTTCGGGTACGGGATTCTGCGCCGCGGGCTCTCCTCCGTCACGCGGTGCGGGCACGGTGGCCGCGGGCTGCGGTGACGCGGGCTCGGGGGCCTCTGCGACTTCGGTGACGTCGGCGGCCTCTGGAGCCTCTGCGCCCTCTGCGGCTTCGGGGAGAGCCGAGGGCTCCTGGGCGTCCGGGGTCTCGGGGACCTCCGGGGTGCCCGGCGCTTCCGGGAACTCTGCTGCCGGTACGGCGGCGGGCTCCGGCTGCACATCGGGGACGTCGGGCTGCGGGGCCTCGAAGTGCTCCGGGGGCACGGACAGGGCGTGCGGCGGCGTCGGGGCCAGGTGGGGCGTGGTCGGCACCGAGCCCTCGACCGGCACGAACTGGCCGAGGGGCGCGGGCGCCTGGGCCACGGCGGCGGCCGCGTGCTGCGGGGCCTGGGGGTCGTGCGGGATGTGCGGGCCCTGAGCCGTGTGCCCGGCGGCCGCGAGCGGCGCGTCCGACCAGGGCTGCGCTCCGGCCACGGCGAACTGCGGCTGACCGGAGCCGGACGCGTGCGCGGTCTGACCCACGGCGGACAACTGCTCGGCGTCGGCGGTGAGCGGGAGCTCCTGACCCGCTTCCGGGGCGGGCGCGGACTCCACAGCCGGCACGCCCGGCACGGACGACACGGCCGACGGCTGCTCGGCGTCCACGGCGAACGCGGGCTGTCCGGCTTCGGCGACGGCGTGCGCGAACTGGTCGTCGGCCTCGGCGCCCTGCGCGATCGCGGGGTCGGCGGCACCCGCGGCCTGCGGGAAGGCGGCCGGGGGCGTCTCGGCGGCGGGTGTGGCGGGTGCGGGGGTCGTCACCGCGGGCTGCGGGGCCTCTGTGGCGGGTGAGTCCGGCATCCCCTGTGCGTCCGGTGCGTCCTGCGCGATCTCTGTGACGGGTGTGGCGTCCGGGACGACCGTTTCTGCTGGTGCGACGGCCTGCGCGGGCTGCGGCTGGGACGGCTGAGGCTGCGGCTGCGGCGTCCACGGCGTAGCACCCTGCGGCGTGATCTCGCCGAGCTGCGGCCCCGGCATCCCCTCGGCGTCACGCGGGATGTCGAGGTACTCGGGTCCCACGGTCGGCGGTCCCGCGTGCCGCACGGGCACGGCGTGCTGCGGGGCACCGGCCGGACCGCGGTCGGCGAGCGAACGTACGGGACTTCCCGTGCCGTCGGGCACGGCGGGGCCCGAAGGACCCCGGTGGAGCGGGCGGCGGGAAGGACCGGGGTGCGAGGCGGGCGCCGGCGTGGGCGCGCCGGGCAGCTGGACGCCGTTGAGGTCGACCGAGCCGCTGTCACGTCCTGCCGTCTCGTGCGGGCCCGGCTGGTGCACGGCCTGCGGCTGCCCGAGCGACTGCTGACCGATCGACTGCTGACCACCCAGCGAATGACCGGCCGAGTGCCGGCCACCGGCGGACTGACCGTTGAGGGGCTGGCCCCCCGAGGACGGGTCGGCCACCGGCTGACCGGCCGCGTACTGATCCGCCAGGGACGGGTCGCCCGCGTGCTGTCCCACACCCTGCTGCTGACCGGCGGCCTGCGCGACAGACGCGTGCTGGACACCCACAGGAGCCCCCACCGGAGTACCCACAGGCTGCGCACCCACCGGCTGAGCGACGCCGTGCTGCGCGGTCCCACTCTGGGCAACCCCGTACTGGTCCGCAGCCGACTGCGGCTCGCTCCAGGCGCCCTGGGCACCCGGCATCAGCAGAAGGTCGTCATCGTCGGCGGGGGCGACGCTCTCGGCGGGATTTTCGGAGGGGTCGAGGAAGGTGTACGCACCCGGGGCGGGGACGCCCGGCTGCTCCACCATGCCTGCGTTCTCCGGCAGTCCCTCGCCCGGGACCTGGCCGGTGTCGGTCATGCGTAACCCCTCGCCCATCGGTTAGTGCTTCTTCGACCGCCCCTCAGCCTTTGGCCGGGGAAGCCCCATTGCCCGGAGCGGCGCACCAACCGCCCGTCATTCTCAACGAGCGTGCACGCCGCGCGGCACGAACCGCATACGGACAACAGGCATTGTCCCGGTCGGCCTGCCACCGCGGCGGCTTGATCCGCAACGGCCCGCTGTGGGCTGCGCCACGTTGCGCGCCCTCCGGTCCTGCCGTACCACACACCCCCCAAAACGGGCGAGCTTTCCGGACATTGGACAACTATTTGCCGGACACTCGGTGCGGTACAACGATCGGCCAGCCTACCCCGCACCGTGCCGCAGCAGGGTCACGGGGCGCGATCGGGCAACTGTCCGGAGAGCAGGAAGACCACGGTCCGCTCACGCTCCGTCCACGCCCGCGTGTCGAGTTCGACGGACTGGAGCAGCGCGCATTCCACCGCGTATCCGTGCTCCGTCAGGCCCCTGCCGATGAGTTCGGCCGCGTCGCGGGTGGACGCGTGCGTCACGATGCGCGCCGGGCGGCGGTCGGCGACGGCGGAGACCACCTCGGCTCCCCCGCCCCCGACCCGTACGACGTCGGGCTCGGGAAGGTCTTCGAGGATGTGCGGCGCCGTGCCGTGCACGATCTGCGGCTGGACGCCGAAGTGGCGGGCGACCGCCATGGTGCGGGCGCAGGCGTCGGGGTCGGCGTCGACGGCGATGACGGCGGCGCCGAAACGGGCGGCCTCCGCGGAGAACGCGCCGCTGCCGCAGCCGATGTCCCAGACCAGGTCGCCCACGCGCGGGCCGATGCGGGCGAGTTGGGCGGCCCGCAGGCGGTCGCTCTCGCCCTCGCCGAGCTGGGCCTCGCCCCCGTAGGCGGGGGCGGGCAGCGCCCAGCCGCGCGGGGTGCCCGGGTCGCGCCCCGCGATCCAGCCGGTGTCCGACGCGGGGACCGTACCGCCGATGACGATGACGACGTTCGGGTCGCGCCAGGTGTGGTCGGCGGCCTTGTCCGATGTGAGGACGGTGACCTGCTCGCGCTCGGTGCCGAGCTCCTCGCAGATCACGAAGGTGCGGTGCACACCCTGGAGGAGCAGGCCGAGCTCGGCCGGGCCCGCCCCCGGCGATGTGAGGACGGCGACCTTGGTGTGTGCGCGGCAGACGTTCACCGCGCGGCGCAGGGTGCGCGGGTGGGCGACGACGACCTCGGCGTCGTCCCAGGGCATCCCGGCGCGGGCGAAGGCCTGGGCGACGGAGGAGACGGCGGGCACCACTTCGACCTCGAGGCCGAATTCGGGGACGCGCAGGGTGCGTACGACGCCGAAGAAGCCGGGGTCGCCGTCGGCGATGACCACGGCGGTGCCACGGTGGGCGGCGATGCGGCGGGCGGCCAGGCTCACGCTGCCCAGGCGGATCCGTTCGGCGGCCGGTGGCACTTCGGTGAGCGCCAGGTGGTGGGCCGCGCCCGCGACGAGGGTGGCGGCGCCGAGCGCCGAGCGAGCGGCGGCGGTCAGCGGCGAACCGTCCCAGCCGATCACCGTGACGCGGTCGGCCATCGTCGTCTGTCTCCTGGGTCGGTTCTCGCGTGGTGTTCCGTGGCGGCCGGGCTTCGCGTGTAGGGGGCAACCGCGTGCGACCAGGGGCGAGCGTACCTGGTGGGGACCTCAGGTGTTCAAGCGGTCAGTTCCAGTCGGAGAAAGCGCTGAACCCGCTGTCCGCGAGCTGCTCGCCGACTCCTTCGAGATCCTCGGGGAGCAGGCTCCACACGATGAGGTCGGTGCGGACCTCGATCCAGCCGCCGAACGGATCCCCGCCGTTCCTCGTACGCGCTATCCAGGCGCCCCGAAGGACTCCCTCGCTGATACAGCCGATCTTCTGCGCGACCTGCTGGGCCGCCGTGTTGTCGGCGGCGGTGCGCAGCTCGATGCGCTCGAAGCGCTGGTCGTTGAAGAGCCACTGGGCGATGGCGAGCGCCGCCTCCGACGCGTAGCCCTCGCCGCGGGCCCAGGGGGCGACGACGTAATTGAGTTCGCATGAGCGCACGCGCCAGCTGGTGTCGCGCAGTTGCACGGTGCCGACCAGGCGCTGAGTGAGGAACTCCGTGACGGCGAGGGCGATTCCGTGGCCCTCGGTGCGCTCGGCGGGCGCGAGCCGGGTGATCCAGTCGCGGGCGTCGTCCTCGGTGTAGGGCTGGGGCGCGGAGGTCCAGGCGGTGACCATCTCGTCGTTCATCATCTCCGCGTACGCGGAGACGTCGGCGTCTTCGAACGGGCGCAGCACCAACCGCTCCGTGCTGATGGAGATGTCGGGGAAGGTAGTCATGCGCTGCTCCGTAACCTGGAACCCTCGGGCCTGCTGAAGAGCCCAGCATGCAGCATGTCGGCGCGCAAACCCACCACGGGGTCCGCTCCCGTAGCGGGAACGGACCCCGTGGTGAGGGCGGAAACGGACTGTGCGTCAGCTCGTTTCGACGGGCAGGACGGAGCCCTTGTACTTGTCCTCGATGAACTGCTTCACCTGGGGTGAAGTGAGCAGTTCGGCCAGCTTCTCGACCCGGGGATCGTCCTGGTCGCCCTTCTTGACGGCGAGGACGTTGTTGTACGGATTGTCCTTGGGCGACTCGAGAAGGATGGCGTCCTTCTTGGGGTCGAGCCCGGCGTCGAGGGCGTAGTTGTTGTTGATGGCCGCCGCATCGACGTCCTGAAGGGCACGCGGCAGCTGGGCGGGTTCCAGCGGCTTGATGGTGAGCTTCTTCGGGTTGGACGTGATGTCCTCGGGGGTCGCGGTCGAACCGGCCCCCTTCTTGAGCCCGATGAGGCCCTTGGAGGCGAGGAGTTGGAGCGCCCTGCCTTCGTTGGTGGTGTCGTTCGGAACGGCGACGGTCGCACCGGTGGGAAGGTCGGCTATGTCCTTCGTCTTCTTCGCGTACACCCCCAGCGCGGGCAGATAGACCTCGGTCACCGGCACGAGATCCGTCCCCTTGGACTTGTTGAAGTCCTCGAGGTACGGGGTGTGCTGGTAGAGGTTGGCGTCGAGGGAGCCTTCCTGGAGCGCGGTGTTCGGCGTGACGTAGTCCGTGAACTCCGTGATCCGGAGGTCGAGTCCCTCCTTCTTCGCGAGGTTCTTCTTGATGTACGTGAGGACTTCGCCGGCCGGGGTCGGGGTGGCGCCGACGGTGAGCGTGTCACCGCCGCCGCTTCCCTGGCCGGAGGCCTTTTCACTGCCGCAGGCGGTCAGGCCGAGCGTGAGGGCGAGTGCTCCCGCGGCGGCCGCCATGACGGGCGTACGCATGATCAGAACGCCGCGACGACGGCACCGTCGTACTTGTCGTCGATGAACTTCTTGACCTCGGGCGAGGTGAGGAGCTTGGCGAGCTTCTTCACGCGCGGGTCGTTCTCGTCGCCCTTCTTCACGGCGAGGAAGTTGCCGTAGGGGTTGTCCTTGGCGGGCTCGGCGACGAGGGCGTCCTTGGCCGGGCTGAGCTTGGCCTCGAGGGCGTAGTTGCCGTTGATCACCGCGGCGTCGACGTCACCGAGGGAGCGGGGCACCTGAGCCGCCTCGAGCTCCTTGAACTTGATGTTCTTCGGGTTCTTCGCGACGTCCTTGGGCGTGGCGTCGTAGCCGACGCCCTTCTTGAGCTCGATCAGGCCGTTGTCGGCCAGGAGCTTGAGCGCGCGGGCCTCGTTGGTGGTGTCGTTCGGCAGGGCGATCGTGGCGCCCTTCTTGAGGTCGTCGAGCTTCTTGACGCTCTTGGAGTAGACGCCGAGCGGCTCCAGGTGCACCGTCGCGTTCGGGACGGGCACGATGTCCGTCCCGTTCTTCTTGTTGAAGTCGTCGAGGTACGGCTTGTGCTGGAAGTAGTTCGCGAAGACCTCGCCCTGCTCGACGGCGGTGTTCGGCGTGACGTAGTCGGTGAACTCCTTCACCTCGAGGTCGAGACCGGCCTTCTTGGCGAGGTTCGCCTTGACGTAGTCGAGGATCTCGCCCTGCGGCGTCGGGGTCGCGGCGACGATGAGCTTGCCGTCCTTGTCCGCGGCGGAGTCCTTGTCGGAGCCGCAGCCGGAGAGGCCGAGGGTGAGGGCTCCGGCGGCGAGGACAGCGGTGATGATCTTGGCGGTGTTACGCACGAAAAGTGCCTTTCTCCATGAGTGGTACGCCCCGCGATGGGGTGTGCGGGGTGGTTCAGACCGAGGGGGTCGGGGGCGGCGGGGACGACGCCTTGAGCTTGAGCAGGCGCAGCTTGGGGGCGGCGCCCGAGTGGCCGCCGCGCCGGTGCAGCCTGCGGGCCGCGTAGTCGCCCGCGAACTGGATGATCGAGATGACGACGGCGAGGACGCCGACGGTGATCCACATCAGTTCGGTCTCGAAGCGCTGGTATCCGTAGCGGATCGCGATGTCACCGAGGCCGCCCGCGCCGACGGCGCCGGTGATGGCCGAGTAGCCGATGATCGTGACGATCGTCGTGGTGGTGCTGGAGATCAGCGAGGGCAGCGACTCCGGCACGAGGACCTTGCGCACGATGGTCCAGGTGTTGCCGCCCATCGACTGCACGGCCTCGACGAGACCGCCGTCGACCTCGCGCACGGCGGTCTCCACGAGGCGCGCGAAGAACGGCGTGGCGCCGATCGCGAGCGGCACGATGGCGGCCTCGCGGCCGATCGTCGTACCCGTGATCCAGCGTGTGAAGCCCATCAGGGCGACCATGAGGATGATGAAGGGCATCGAGCGCGCGATGTTCACGATCTGCCCGATGAGCTTGTTCACGACCGTGTTCTGCAGCAGCCCGCCGCGGTCGGTGAGGACAAGCAGAATGCCGAGCGGAAGACCGGCGACGACGGCTATCAGCGTCGACCACCCGACCATGTAGAGGGTGTCCCAACAGGCCTGCTCCAGCAGGGGCTGCATCTCCGACCAGGTCACTTGGCACCTTCCTTGACCAGCAGCGTGCTGTCCTTCGGGGTGGTCGCGGGGTCTTCGCCCGCGATGTCCACCTGCAGTCCCTGCTCCCGCAGGAAGCCGATCGGCACGACGTTCTCCTCGAAGCGTCCTGGCAGCTCGATGCGCATGCGGCCGACCTGCTTGCCCGCGACGGTGTCCATCGCGGCGCCGAGGATCGAGATGTCGATGTTGTACGTGCGCGAAAGCTGGGAGATGACCGGCTGGGTCGCGGCCTCGCCGTGGAAGGTCACGTCGACGACGGTGCGGTCCTCGCCCGTCGCCTCGCCGCTGACCGGGAAGAGCGCGGCGGCCAGCTCGGATCCCGGCGTCGCGAGCAGCTCGGTGACGGTGCCCGACTCGACGATCTGCCCGTTCTCCATGAGGGCGGCCGAGTCGCAGACGCTCTTGACGACGTCCATCTCGTGCGTGATCAGCAGGACGGTCAGACCGAGCTGCTGGTTGAGGTCGCGCAGGAGCTTGAGGATGGAGCGGGTGGTCTCCGGGTCCAGGGCGCTCGTCGCCTCGTCGGAGAGCAGCACCTTCGGGTCGCCGGCGAGCGCGCGGGCGATGCCGACGCGCTGCTTCTGGCCGCCGGAGAGCTGCGCCGGGTAGGACTTCGCCTTGTCGGCGAGGCCGACCAGGTCGAGCAGTTCGAGCGCCTTGCGGGAGCGCTCGGCGCCACTGAGACCGAGGATCTCCAGGGGCAGCTCGATGTTGTCCTTGACGGTGCGCGACGACAGCAGGTTGAAGTGCTGGAAGACCATGCCGATACGGCTGCGCGCCCGGCGCAGGTCCTTGCTCGCGCGGCTGCCGCGCCCCGCGAGGGCGGTGAGGTCCTGTCCTGCGACGGTCACGGTGCCGGCGGTGGGACGCTCCAGGAGGTTCACGCAGCGGATCAGGGAGGATTTGCCGGCGCCGGACTGGCCGATGACGCCGTACACCTCGCCTTCGCGGACATGCAGATCGACGCCGTCGAGGGCAGTTACTTCACGACCGCGTGAGCGGTAGACCTTGGTGAGGCCGGAAGTGGTGATCACAGGGGTTTCCGTCACTGTCGAGTGCGCGGCGCGGTTCTCGCCGGGCACGGGGCATTCGTGGGGAACGCGGCACGGTTTCTCGCGGTGGCGAAAAGAACCGGAGGACGTGTGCGCGGGGCAGGCTCGCTTCCTACGTCAGGTCCGCCGATAAGGCGTACGTCGCATAGGGGCGCGGCACAGCGGCTTCGCTTCGGGGCGCGATGCTCAGGGGTGGTGCGGGGGCCCTCAGAAGGCGCACATTCGACACATACAACGAGCACCGGGCGTCGTGATCGCCTCGGTCGCAAGGGTGCGGCTGCTCGTCGTGGTCATGTGGACCAGTAAAACACGCGCGCGTCCGCGCCCACCCACCGTTGTCCGCTATACGGACGATCGGTGGACAGGTGCGGACGGCGGATGGCAGGTGCTCAGTCCCCGGCGGTGATCTCCACGCCACCCTCGGTGGCCAGCGCGGACACGGCCGAGAGGTCCTTCACCACGACGTCGGCGGAGAGCTCGCCCGCGGTGTGCGTTGTGGCCAACGCCACGGTGGTCATTCCGGCCGCGCGTCCCGCCGTGAGACCCGCGGGGGCGTCCTCGAAGACCACGCAGCGCGCCGGGTCGACGCCCAGTTTCGCGGCCGCGAGCAGGAAGGGCTCCGGGTCGGGCTTGCCGCGCGTGATGTCGTCGGCGGCGATCAGCATCGCGGGGTCGATGCCGACCTCCGCGAGCCGGGCCTCGGCCAGGCGCCGCCCGGCGGAGGTGACGACGGCCCAGCGCTCGGGGGGCAGGGACGCGAGCAGCTCACGGGTGCCGGGAAGCAGCACGACACCGCCCGCGACGTCCGAGACCTCCAGCTCCTCGATGCGGGCCACGGCCTCGGCGACGCGCTCGGCGGGCAGCATGTCGGCGATGATCTCGGCGGCGGGGCGGCCGTGCAGCTCCACCTCGGCGAATTCCTCGGCGGTGATCCCGTACTCCTGCGCCAGGCGGCTCCAGCAGCGGTACACCGACTCCATGGAGGAGATGAGGGTGCCGTCGTTGTCGAACAGGAGCGCTTCAGCGTGGATCTTCATGGTGTCCGAGCGTACGGGGCACCCCAGGGGTGCGCGCATCGGGTCATAGGGCCCGTAATAAAGTCACCGCATGCTTGTTGCCCTGACGATCGCGACCGCCGTGGCCGCGCTCGCGCTCGCCGCGTGGTGCGGTTTCGCCGCCTACCGGGACCAGCCGACCAAGGACTGGCATTTCATCGGCATGGCCGTGGTGACGTTCCTGGCCACGGTCCAGCTGATCGTCGGCATCGTCCAGCTGGCGCGGGGCGAGAAGCCCGAGCAGGGCACGACGATCTTCGTGTCGTATCTGATCGGCGCCTTCGCCTGCATCCCGGCCGCGGGCTTCATGTCCCTCGCCGAGCGCACCCGTTGGGGCTCCATCACGGTCGCCGCGGGCGGCGTGGTCCTTGCCGTGCTCCAAGTGCGGCTCTACGACATCTGGGGAGGCTGAGGTGACGGTGACAGAGCCCGGCAAGCACTCTGAGGAGACCGCGCCCACCCGGCAGAGGCTGATCGGCGGGCCCGGCATCCTTCTGGTGTGGCTGTACGGGGTGATGGTGGTCGGCGCCGTGTCGCGCTCCGCCGTCCAGATCTCGACGGACTTCCACAAGGCGCCGCTGGCGTACACGCTGTCCGCGCTCGCCGGGCTCGTCTACGGCTTCATCACGTACTCGCTCGTGCGCGGCGGCGACAAGGCCCGCAAGGCGGCGCTGGTGTGCTGCGCCGCCGAGCTGGTGGGCGTCCTCGCCGTCGGGACCTGGACGCTCGTCGAGCCGTCCGCCTTCCCCGACGCCACGGTGTGGTCGGACTTCGGGATGGGCTATCTCTTCATCCCGGTGATCCTGCCGGTCACGGCGATCTTCTGGTTGAACAAGGCGCGCAGGGCCTCGGTCCAGGGGGCCTAGGGCCTGTCGTCAAACCCCCGTCTGCCCCGCGACGCCATGCACGCCCTCTCGCCGCACCGGGCGCAGACCCAAGTACGTCCAGTACGAGGATCTACGCCCGGCACGCCGAGAGCACGCACCTGACGCCGCGTGACCCGCCCTCCGGGCGGACGACGGGAGTTTGACGACAGGCCCTAGGGCTGCGCGCCCCGGCCGCCTACACGCTGGCCGCGAAGGTGTTCGCGTCGGTGTCCTTGGAGAGAGTGACCACCGTCAGCCGTTCGTTCACGTGCTGGGTCTTCACCGCCGCATAGCCATGCTTGCGGTAGAGCTGGAGGTTCTGCTCGCTGCGATGGCCGCTGGAGAGCTGGAAGCACTTGGCGGTGCCGCTCGCGCCGAGCCGCCGCTCTATCGCGTCCAGGAGCCTGCCGCCCAGACCGTGCCGCTGCATCCTGGGGTGGACGATCAGTTTGTCGATCCGCGCCGTGCCGTCGGGTTCGACCGTGCCGCGCACCGACGCGACGACCTCGTCGCCGAGGCGGGCCACCAGCACACTGCCACTGGTCAGTTCGGCCTTGATGGAGTCGAGGGACTGCGTGAGCGGCTCGATGGAATAGTCGCCGTACAGCTCGGCCTCGCTCTGGTAGCACAGGTACTGCAGTTTGAGGATCTTCTCGGCGTCCTGTCCGCCCGCCTCCGAGATGGTCACGCTCATGCCCATGTGTGCATGCCTCCCGCTCACCTGCTCCGCCGGTTGTCTATCGCTCCATTCCCCGCGGCTCGGGAACTGCAACCTCCGCCGCGAGCATTCTGCGAAGGCACCCCAGGCAACGGGAGCGTTCCGGCCCCAGGCTGCCCTGTGACATTCCCAGCTCGCCCGCGATCTCCCGGTAGGTGAGGTCCTTGGGGGACAGCAGCGCCGCCATGAGACCGGGGCAGCGGCCGGGCAGTCTGCGTACCGCCGCGTGCAGGGTGCGGTAGCGGTCGGCCCGCAGGGCGTGCTGTTCGGGGCCGCGCTCGGTGTCGTCGGCGGGCTCGGTCGCGTACGCCACTTCGCGCTCTGCCGTACGTCGGGTGAGGCGGGCCTCGGATGCCACGGCGGCGCGCAGCCAGGCGGCCGGGTCGGCGGGTGGGTCGGCGGCGTCCATGCGTTCGAGGAGGCGCAGCCAGACGGCCTGTTCGAGGTCACCGGGGTCGGTGCCGGAGCCGTGCGCGGCGGCGGAGGCCTCGGCGGCGAGCAGCGGACGCAACGCGGGGATGAGCGAGTGAGTCATGCAGGGCGGGACGCGGCCGCCCCGGCAGGAGGTTGCCGGAGCGGCCGTCTGTCACCCCAACCGGGGCCGAACGATCTGCTGTTGACGCAGCTCACACAGCGAACGCCTGCGCGTGTCAGCCCTTGAGGAAGTCCTCGCGGGCGAGCAGCGCGGTGTCGCAGTTGTCGGAGAAGAGCCCGTCGATGCCCGTCTCCAGGTACGCCTTGAAGGCTCCGAAGGCGTCACCGTAGGCGTTCGGGTCGGTGCCCTTCTTGAAGTTCGTGGGCAGGAAGGTGTTCTCGTTGCGCATCGTGTACGGGTGCAGGATCAGGCCCGCCTTGTGCGCGTCCTTGACCAGGGTGGACGGGGTGCCGAGGCTGCCGTCCGACTTCTTCGGGATGACCAGGTCGAGCGTGGGGCCGATGCCCTGCGCGAACGACGCCATCCACTCCAGGCCCTCGGGCTTGATGAGGTCGGCGACGGTGCGCGGGTCGCCCGCCTCGACGAAGTCCCAGGGGCGGGAGCTCGCGGTGGACAGGAGCACCACGAGCGGCGGGCCGACCAGCTTGTTCAGACGCTGGAGGCTGCTCGGCTCGAAGGACTGCAGGAAGTTCGGCGAGTTCTTCTTGTGCCGCCCGTACTTGCGGAGCAGCTTGGCGAGCGGCTCCTCGAGGCCCAGGCCCAGCTTGCGGAAGTACGTGGGGTGCTTGGTCTCGATGTGCAGCCAGATCCGCTTGCCGTGCGCACGGCCCTGCTTATCGGCCCACTGGAAGACCTCCTCCAGGGTGGGCACCTCCCAGCGGCCGTCGTAGAGGGTGTTGCGCTGGCGCGTGCCGGGGATGCGCTCCTTGGCGCGCAACGTCTTCAGCTCGGCGAGCGTGAAGTCCTCGGTGAACCATCCGGTGAGCGAGACACCGTCCACGGACTTGGTGGTCTTGCGGGACGCGAACTCGGAGTGCGCGGCGACATCCGTCGTCGCGGTGATGTCGTTCTCGTGACGGCATACGAGATGGCCGTCCTTGGTGGGCACGACGTCCTGCTCGATGACGTGCGCGCCCATGTCGAGAGCCAGCTGGTACGAACCGAGCGTGTGCTCGGGCCGGTAGCCGCTGGTGCCGCGGTGCGCGACGATCGTGGGCTTCGGCAGGTCCTTGTATCCCCCGTGCCC
The DNA here is from genome assembly GCF_042795295.1 of Streptomyces sp. NPDC056486. Classification (NCBI taxonomy): domain Bacteria; kingdom Bacillati; phylum Actinomycetota; class Actinomycetes; order Kitasatosporales; family Streptomycetaceae; genus Streptomyces; species Streptomyces sp. NPDC056486. Next base: position 1,263 of record NZ_JBHTSF010000145.1, on the reverse strand, counting down.
ATGCCCGTGCTTCGCGTCGGCTCGCGCCACGCCGGGCAGTCCTACGACGGCCGTGCTCGCCCCGAGGACGGCCGCTCCCAGTAGCGCGCGCCGCCCCGGGCGCCGCTCCCCCGACCCCGGCTGCCTCGACTTCTGCGTAGCCATTGAACGCTCCTCCCGATGTGCTGCCTTGCACCTGACAAAGCGGCACGATCGTAGGTGGCCGCACGTGACGGAAGGGAGACCCTGGACCGAACGGAAGGGTGACGCCGGATGGCGACTGGTGTGCGGGGCGGGGTCCGTTCGGTGCGCTCCGGTCCGGCGCTGACCGGTGCGGCCCGGCGCCGACGGCCGCCGAACTCCGTGGCAGCGTGTGACCGCGGTGCGTGACAAGGGCCACTAGGGCGCGCCACACGCGGCACACAGGGATAACGTCGTCACACGGAGGGCGGTTCGAGCGCTACACCACGCACCCGTGCGTCAACTCTGCGTATCAAGTGCGTGAACCCGATGTGCGGTGAGCGGGGACCCGCGAGTATCGTCCTCACCTGCACATACTCGTCGTCAACCCGTTGACACCGGAGGGCCCGTTGTCCCGTCTCGCGCTCATCAAGGCTGTGCTCGGACCGATCTTGCGTCTGATGTTCCGCCCTCGGGTGGAAGGCGCAGAGAACATTCCGGGCACTGGCCCGGTCATCATGGCCGGAAATCACCTCACGTTCATCGACTCGATGATCATGCCCCTCGTCTGCCCGCGCCCGGTGTTCTTCATCGGCAAGGACGAGTACGTCACGGGCAAGGGGCTCAAGGGCCGCCTGATGGCCTGGTTCTTCACCGGCTCCGGCATGATCCCCGTGGACCGCGACGGCGGCCACGGCGGTGTCGCCGCCCTGATGACGGGGCGGCGCGTCCTGGAGGAGGGCAAGCTCTTCGGCATCTACCCCGAAGGCACCCGCTCCCCCGACGGCCGCCTGTACCGCGGCCGCACCGGCATCGCCCGGCTGACCCTGATGACCGGCGCGCCCGTCGTCCCCTTCGCGATGATCGGCACGGACAAGCTCCAGCCCGGCGGCAAGGGCCTCCCGCGCCCGGGCCGCGTCACGGTGCGCTTCGGTGAGCCGATGGAGTTCTCGCGGTACGAGGGCATGGACCGCGACCGCTATGTCCTGCGGGCGGTGACGGACTCCGTGATGACGGAGGTCATGCAGCTCTCCGGCCAGGAGTACGTGGACATGTACGCCACGAAGGCGAAGGCGGCGTAGCCGCCCGGAACTGGTCTTACGG
>NZ_JBHTSF010000144.1:0-22033 GCF_042795295.1 Streptomyces sp. NPDC056486 | reverse complement strand
GTGCGTGTGGCTGTCCGCACGCACCGCCGCCCCACGCGGGCAGCCGTCCGTAAGGGATCCGTACGCAAGGGAAGTGAGTGCCCGAGGTGACCACCGCACCCCCCGCCGGGCCCGGCGACATCGCCAAGACCGCGCCGGATCCGGGAGCCCCGCGCCCCGCCCGGCCCCCGTCCCGCAGCAAGCTGACGGGCCGGGCCCTGACCCGCGCACTGCCCGTGTCCCCCGCCGTAGTCCTACTCCTTCTCTTCCTCGCGGGACCGATCGGCTACTGCGCCTACATCGCCTTCACCGACCTCCAGCTCACAGGACAGGCGGAGTCGAGCTTCGTCGGGTTCGACAACTTCCGTAAGGCCTTCGGCGACGAGGCGTTCCTCAACGCGGTCTGGCTGACCCTGGTCTTCACGGTCGTCTCGTCGCTCATCGGGCAGAACACCATCGGCCTCGCGCTCGCGTCCCTGATGCAGCGGGCGTCGAAGCCGGTCCGCACGCTCACCGGCGCGACCGTGATCACGGCGTGGGTGCTGCCCGAGGTGGTGGCGGCCTTCCTCCTGTACGCGTTCTTCCGCCGCGAAGGGACCTTGAACGCGGTCCTGGACTTCCTCCACCTCCCCTCCCAGAACTGGATGTACACGCTGCCGATCCTGGCGGTGTCGTTCGCCAACGTGTGGCGGGGGACGGCGTTCTCGATGCTGGTCTACTCGGCGGCCCTGAACGAGATCCCCAAGGAGATCACCGAGGCGGCCGAGGTCGACGGCGCGGGCGGCTGGCGCCGCATGTGGCACATCACGCTCCCGATGATCCGCCGCTCCATCGGCACGAACCTGATGCTGAACACCCTCCAGACCCTCTCCGTCTTCGGCCTGATCTGGGTGATGACGCGAGGCGGCCCCGGAAACCGCAGCCAGACCCTCCCCCTGTTCATGTACGAACAGGCCTTCCAGAAGAGCATGATCGGTTACGGCACGGCGGTGGCGCTTCTGCTCCTGGTCGTCGGCTCACTCTTCTCCCTCGTCTATATGCGCCTGCTCCGCACGGAGGTCTGAGTGTCCGCCAACACCGTCAAGTCGCCTGCCCGGAGCCTCAGTTCGCGCCGCACCGGCCGCCGTCTCGCGGCGGACGCGGGGCTGCTCGTGGTCGCGGCAGCGTTCGTGCTCCCCCTGGCCTGGGTGATCCTGTCCTCGCTCGACACCAAGGCCGACCTCAAGGTGAAGGTCCCCGACGGCATCACCCTGGACAACTACGACGCGGTCCTGACCCCGGAGATCACCTTCACGCCGCTCCTCAACAGCCTGCTCCTGTGCGGCGGCGGCACCATCCTCACGGTGGTCTGCGCGGCACTCGCCGCGTACCCGCTCTCCCGCTTCAAGTCCCGCCTGAACCGCCCCTTCATGCTGACGATCCTCTTCGCCACGAGCCTGCCGATCACCGCGATCATGGTCCCGGTGTACGCGCTGTTCGTCCAGGTCGACCTGATCGACACGATGCAGGGCACGATCTTCTTCTTCGCCGCGTCCCAACTGCCCTTCGCCATCTGGCTGATGAAGAATTTCATGGACGGGGTCCCGAAGGAGCTGGAGGAGGCGGCATGGACGGACGGCGCGTCGTCGTTCCAGTCCCTGCTGCGGATCGTGCTCCCCTTGATGGGCCCGGGAGTCGCGGTCGTAACGGTCTTCTCCTTCGTGATGATGTGGGGCAACTTCTTCGTCCCGTTCATGCTCCTGCTCTCGCCGGAGCAGATGCCCGCGTCGGTGAGCATCAATGACTTCTTCGGCAACAAGGGCACGGTCGTCTATGGCCAGTTGGCGGCGTTCTCGATCATCTACTCAACACCGGTGATCCTCCTGTACGTCCTCATCTCACGCCGCCTGGGAGGCGGCTTCGCGCTGGGAGGAGCGGTGAAGGGGTGAAGAGGTGACCCGCCCCGCCCCGGCCGCCCGACCCGCTGGCTAGGATCACCGGGCCTTCGGGAGGGGCTGAGGGCGGGACTGAGGGAGGGCACATGCGGGGGCGTTTGCTGAACGGCCGTTACGAGCTGCTCGAGCGGATCGGCGCAGGCGGCATGGGAGAGGTGTGGCGGGCGCGGGACCAGAGCTTGGGCCGCGAGGTCGCCGTCAAGCTCTTCCTGCCGTCGGCCTCCGCGGACGAGAGCGAGGGCGACGGCGAGGGCGGGGATGGGGGCGGGGGCGAGCGTGGGCAGCTCCTGGCCCGGTTCCGGCAGGAGGCGCGTGCCGCGGCCTCCCTCGACAGTCCGCACATCGTCGCCGTCCACGATCACGGCACGGACGGCAGCACCCCGTATCTGGTGATGGCCCTGGTGCAGGGGCGCTCGCTCGACCAGGTGCTGCGCGAAAGCGTCCGCGTACCCGTGGCGGACGCGCTGCGCTGGGCGGCGGACATCTGCCGCGCCCTGGACGCGGCGCACTCGGCGGGTGTCGTACACCGCGACATCAAGCCCGGCAACGTGATGATCGCGCAGGACGGCGCCGCGAAGGTCGTCGACTTCGGCATCGCGACGTTCATGGAACGGACCGCGGGCGACTCGCGCCTCACGCAGACCGGGCAGCTGCCGTTCGGCAGCGTGCCGTATCTGGCGCCGGAGCGGTTCCGCCAGGAGGCGGGCGACGGACGCACCGACCTGTACGCGCTCGGCTGCGTCCTCTACGAACTCCTCGTCGGCCACCCGCCGTTCACCGGCTCGGCGGCCGGCGTCATGTACAACCACGTCAATGACGCGCCCCTGCGGCCGTCGCGGGCGCGGTCCGAAGTGACGGCGCCTGTGGAGCGCCTGGTCCTCGACCTCCTCGCGAAGGATCCCGCTGACCGGCCCGCGGATGCGGCGACGGTGCTTGAGCGGATCGTGGGGGCGGCGGGGTCGCTGCCGCAGGGGGCGCGGGAGGCGGGGGCGGCTGAGGCATCCGCGTACGGCACGCACGACACGCACGGCACACACGGCACGCACGGCACGCAATTCACGTACGACACCTCGGCGTCGGACGTACAGGACTCCGTCGCCGACGCTGCTCCGGCCGCCCCGGCCGCCCCTGCAGAGGACGCGCGCCCCAACCCCCACCCCCCGCTCGTCCGCAAGGAGTCCACCGCCCCGGACTCTGCGCCCGGCCCCCGGCGCCGCTCCCGCAAGCGCGTGCTGATCACCGCCGCCCTGGTCCTGGCCGTCAGCGTCCCGACGGGCCTGGGCATACGTTCCCTCACCACGTCCGGCGACGCAGAAGGCGCTCAGCCCCCGACCGTCTACAAGATCGGCGTCGCCCACAGCTACACCCACGTCGGCGCCGGGGGCTCCGGGGGCACCGGGGACTCCGCCGACGAGTACGAGAAGTCGGAGTACAAGCAGTTCACGACGCAGCAGATACGTACCGTCGAGTCCGCCTTCTCCGAAACGCTGGGCGCTGGCGCCAAGAGCGGCAGCCGCTTCCGTCTAGTGCCGGTGGCCGCCGCCCCGGACACCCCGTCGCGCAAGCTGCTCGCCGAGCACCCGGACATGCTCGCCGTCATCGGTGACACCAGCGACTTCGCCTGGGTGCACGACACGGACGAGGCGTTCCTGCCCGAGATCGCCACCTGCTCAGAGGTGGCGCAGCCCGCCGCGGCGTTCGCGATCCCGGCGGACGAGGCGCGCCAGGGCGAGGCAATGGCCGAGTACCTCCTGACGCGGACGAAAGCACGCCGAGTACTGGTGGCGGAGACCGATCTCTGGGCGAACCGTGCGGACGGAATCGGTACCGCCCTGCGCAAGGCGGGCCTGACCACCAAGGCGCTGGACACCGAGCCCTACGACGTAAAGACGTCACAGATCCCGGCACTGGTCGACGAGGCACAGGCGGACGCGGTCGTACTCCCCGTGGCCTCGGACATCGGCGTATGGGCCAAGAAGCTCAGGTCCGGCGGCTTCACGGGACCTGTACTCGCCGAGGGCGATTCGCAAGGCATCTGCGAGGACTCAGAGGAACGAGCCAAGGCCGCGAAAATCGACAAGGCCGTCCCCGACGGCGTCCTGCGCACCCGCAGCTACTCCGGTGAGCCCGACGACAACCTCCCCGCGCGCGGAAACCAGGAGCTGTACGACGGCGCCCTGGCCCTGGCCACCGCGCTCAAGAAACTCCCCGCAGATGCCCCGGCCACCTCGCTCAGGCACACCCTGGACCGTGAGATCCAGAACGTCTCCGTCAACGGCGTACTCGGCGATGTCTCCTTCGAGAAGCGGCGTTCGGCGCGGAATCGCCCGGTGTGGTTCGACCGCCGCGACGGCGACCAGTGGTCCGAAATCGGCAAGGTGGAAGGGAAGTTCGAGCCCACGAAGCAGTAGGCCCGTCAAGTCAGTACTGCGCATCACCGCTACGAGCCGATGGCGTCCCGGAGCCGCGCGGCGACGTCGGCCGCTTCGTCCGACGGCACGTCAAGAACACCGTTCTCGCTCATCAGGATGTGGAACTGCTGCTCGGCGTAAGGGACTCCGGGCGGCAGGGCGGCGATGTGCCAGTGAAGGTGACTGTTGCCTTCCTGGCTGCCGAGGGAGTAGAGGTAGGTCCGCTCGGAGTCGAAGACGTGCTCGACGGCGAGAGCGACCTTCCGCACGAAGAGCATGAGCCGCACATAGGCGGCCTCGTCCAACTCCCGTACGGCATGCTCGACATGAGCCTTCGGCGCGACGAGGACCTTCCCGGGGAGGGTGGGCCACCGATCGAGAAACGCGATGTGATCGTCGTCCTCGTGGATGGTGTGATGCGGGTAGCCGGGGTCCCCGGCAAGAAACGCACAGACAAAACAGGGCCCGCTGCGCGCCTGTTCCATATAGGCCTCAAGATCCATGGCTTTCCGTACGGCTCCCATGCGCACCCCTCACTGGCGAGTCGGAGTAAGTGAAGTAGCGAAGTAGCGAAGGGCCAACACTTGCACTTCCAGTCGCCGCGCACGTTCCGAATGTGGCGCTACGGGGTGGGCCACTCCCATACGTGGCTCCCACCCTGCGCCGGGCCAACAGGCACGAGCGGGCAACGCTGAAGACGCTCGCGCAGACGGAGACGGGACCCCGCCACGTGGGCATCGCCCTTGAGTCCGAGACGGGGAGCGGTCTGGTGCTGTGCAGAAGGGTGAGCGTCCTGAGCAGCAGCTCCAGCTCCAACGGCAAAGGGCAGAGCAAGACGCTCTGGAGCCACCCGCCGGGGGTGTTCTGGGACGCGCCACTGAGCGAGGCGGCGTGGTCGGAGCTGTCAGATCCGACCCGGGCGGCCGTCGCGCGGCTGGACACGGAGCGCCTGGAGCTCGAACGATCACGCGTGGCCCCACGCCTGCGCCCGACGATCACGGCCCCGGTGTACTCGGTGGCCCACCGCTTCGCCTCCTGGGAACGACTCGTACGGCGGCTGGAACCCGGCTGGGAACGAGGCGAGAACCTCTACTTCATCATCGAGTACGGCAACGACCTCGAATCCCGGGATTCCCTGGACGAGGTGCTGACCGCGCTCCCGCCGGAGGCACGCGAAGGCCCCCTGGGACGGCTCCTGACGGCCCTCGACGCCCGCTTCGACGCCGCGACGGTCCCGGATCCGGAGGGCTCGCTGCGCCCCTGGGTGCCCCTGCCGAAGAACCGGCCCGAGGCCGACCTCGGGACATGGTGGAAGCGCAAACCGCTGCGCGAGCCCTGGGAATGAAACGGTGCCCGGATTCACCGGGATAAGCACCTCACGCCCCATTGATCGTCAGATATCTCTCTGGTGCCACCGATCAGTGCCCACTAGCGTACTTAGCTCGCGCTAACTCTCACCCTCACCAGGAGCCGACAGTGAACCGCCCTCTCCGCCTAGCGACGTCCGCGCTCGCCGTATCCGCGGCTCTGCTGCTCTCTTCCTGCGGCAGCAGTGACGACGAGACCAAGGACAACGACAAGATCGCCGGGGCGGAGGAGGAAGGCGGGAAGAAGTCGGCATCACCGAGTGCGAGCGCCTCAGAGAATTCCGGCCGTCCCAAGATCAAGCTCCCGGAAGATCTGACCATGACCTTCGAGAAGCCCCGTACCGGGGACGCCGTGAAGAAGGCGGTGCTGGCCGACAACGCCGAACGCATGCGAGCCGTGAATGCCTCCATCACCGGAACGGACCCGAAGGGTGAGGCAGTCGGTTACTACAACACCGGCAGGGCCTTGGAAGCCGCGGTGACTTGGGTACAGAAGTTCAAGGACGCCGACGTCACGCTCACGGGCGATGTGCGCTATTACGACCGCCAAGTGACGCTCAAGGACAAGAAGACCGCCACGCTCTCCTTCTGCGCGGACGAAGGAAAGGGCTACACCAAGAACAAGAAGAACGAGAAGGTCAACAAGACTCCGGTGACCAAGAACAGCTACGTCTCCTACAACACGCAGCTGATCAAGAACGACGACGGCACGTGGCAGACATCGCAGATCATCTCCACAAGAGGGGCAGCTCAATGCCAACCGTAGGAAGGGCCACGGCCCTCACGGCGTTCTTCGCAGGTATAGCGGTGGCCTTGAGCAGCCCACAGGCGTGGGCCGACATGGACCCGCCGGGGAGCGGTAACGACTCCGAGGCGCAGGTGGGCGCGGGCAGCGACGAGCAGACCCTGTCGACCACAGCGGGCGGCGTCATCTACGACCGCTCGAAGAACGGCAAGGGCGGCGCGACGGGCCCGGTGGCTCCAGCCACCAACTGGACGCCCCCGCCCTGCTATTACGCTCCGGCACTCACCCCGGCGCAGCTCCAGAAGAAGCTGGAGCCGATCTGGGAGGCTGAGTCCACCGGGCCGGAGTGGGACCTGTCGCAGCGCAACCGCTACGTCGACGGACAGCCCTACAAAGACTTCAACAAGAAGAAGACCGGCGATGGCTACTGGTGGGACCACTTCATCCCGGAGGGAAAGGCGGGCGCCCCGGGCGCATTGGACTGCGACAAGCCGTACTTCTGGGTCGACAAGGGTGACCCGCCGCCGGCCGACACACCGGAGGCCGTCACTCCTGAGCTCCTCGCGCACCTCGCGTACGCGGAGATCCGCGTACCCGACACCGAGGTCACGCTCGCCCCGGCGGACACCACAAAGGTCAATCTCCCCACCTGGGCCTGGCTGGACAAGGCCGAGTTCAAGCCGGTGTCGGTGACAGCCAGAGTCCCGGTCCTCGACATCCACGCGACGGCGACCGCAGAGCCGGTCTCCCTCAAAATCGACCCGGGAACGAAGGACGCCGAAACCTACCCCGCCTCCGGAGTCTGCCCGATCGAAAACGGCAAGATCGGCGAACCGTACGCCAAGGGCAAGTCCAAGCAGGACCCGCCCTGCGGCGTGAAGTACCTCCGCTCGTCCGGCGACGGCTCGTACCCCCTCAAGGCGACGGTCACCTGGAAGATCCACTGGACCGGCACCGGAGTGAACGGACCACAAGATCTCCCCGACGGAGAGTTCGGCGCGGATCAGGACGTGGTGGTCCAGGAGATCCAGTCCATCAACCGATAGACGGCAGTACAAGCACAACGGGGGTTGCGGTATGGCGGGGAATCGTCCGGCGGATTGGCATGTCCTTGACCGTCGACGGCCGTACGCTGACCTTCGCCCACGACGCGATGGGCCGCCGCACACGGCGGACCACCGCCACCGGGGCGACCAGCACGTGGACCTATGACGCAGCGGGCAATCACGCCCTGCTCAGCACCGGTGGCCGCACCATCGGATTCGAGCACGATTCCGCGGGCCAGGAAGTGGCCCGGCACATCGATGCGAACCTCACGCTGGCCCACGCCTTCGACGAGGTGGGCCGCATCACCGCGCAGTCGGTGACGACCGCCGACGGGCGATCGGTGCAGAGCCGCGCGTACACCTACCGCGCCGACGGTCACCTCGCGGGCCTGGACGACCAGCTCGCGGGTGGGCGCCGGTTCGACCTGGACGCGGTCGGCCGGGTGACCGCCGTGCATGCGGACAACTGGACCGAGACGTACGCCTATGACGCGGCCGGGAACCAGACACAGACCGCCGGTCCGAGCAACCATCCGGGCTACGAGAGCAACGGTCCGCGCACCTACACCGGTACGCGCATCACCCGCGCCGGACACCTCCGTTACGAACACGACGGGCTCGGCCGCGTCACGCTGCGCCAGAAGGCGCGCCTGTCCAGCAAACCGCACACCTGGCGCTACACCTGGGACGCCGAGGACAGGCTCACGGCCGTCACCACACCGGACGGCACACGCTGGCGCTATCGGTACGACCCGCTCGGGCGCCGCATCGCCAAGCTGCGGCTGGCCCCCGACGGCGAGTCGGTTGCCGAGCAGACACTCTTCTCCTGGGACGGCACTCTTCTCTGCGAACAGACCACCATGTCCGCCGAGTTGCCCGGACCGGTGACCGTGACGTGGGACCACCAAGGCCTGCACCCCATCGCCCAGACGGAACGGGTGTCGGCCGCCGACGCACCCCAGGACGAGATCGACTCAAGGTTCTTCTCGATCGTCACCGACCTGGTCGGCACGCCCACGGAACTCATCGACGAGACCGGGGACATCGCCTGGCGCGCCCGCAGCACGCTCTGGGGCACGACCGCCTGGACGGCCGGCAGTGCCACGTACACGCCGCTTCGATTCCCCGGCCAGTACTTCGACCCCGAGACGGGACTCCATTACAACTACTTCCGTCATTACGACCCTGAGACCGCCCGCTATCTCACCAACGACCCGCTCGGCCTCGCCCCCTCTCCCAACCCCAGCACCTACGTCCCGAATCCCCAGGTCTGGACCGACCATCTCGGGCTTTCGCCGGATGAATGCACCCAGTCCATCTTCAAGGCTTCACCGAGAGGAAAGGGCGACGTCCACGAACAGCACGGATACAGCGCCGACGACTTCCCCGGTGATCCCCGCAAGTCCGAGGGCATTTACCCCAACGGCCGCGCGTACTTCGGAAAAAAGCGGCATATCGCCGAGAAGTACGCCAAGTCTTATGGCGACGGCGTCATCGAGATCAAGATCCCGAAGTCCGAGTACGATGCCAAGTGGGCGAAGTACGAAAAGGATTACATGGACAGCCCGGGCGACAAGGAACTCGTGATTCCGAACGATGTCGTCGAGGATTTGAATCAATACCCGAGGATCAGGCACAAGTGACGACGGAAATTTCCTGGGAAGAAGCGAAGCGGCTCTACCCCGTGGGTTCCCCCGCGCGTGGAGTCGTCAAGCTCCGGCTGCCCTTCGGTGTGTTCCTGGACCTGGACGAGGCGCCCGGGATCAGCGCCTTCATCGACCTGCTGTCCTACGACCCCGACGGCACGATCAACGACCCCGCCGCTCCCCCGGCTACCCTGCCGGACGTCGGGGAACGCATCGAAGGCGTCGTCGGGCAGCACGGTGACGAGCAGATCAAGATCCGCGTCGGGCTGCCCTACTGGGAAACACGCTCCCCGTAGCGCCCACCCGTGGGGAATCACCCGCCCCGTAGCTTCGCACCAATCCGCAACCTCGTATGAACACACCGTAGTCGCCAGGCTCCCGCGCCCATACCGTGTGCCCGTGCAATCGAGCCAACCGCCACACCGGCCCACACCCCCGTTCAACTTCCCCGCCGCCCGTCGCCTCCGTGAGGCGCTCGGGATGGCGCACGGGCATGTCGCCTACGGAATGCGGGCCAGTTATGGGCTCGCCCACATCACGCCCGAGACCATCGCCGCCTGGGAACGCGGGCTCGCCGCGCCCACCGCCGCCGAACTCACCGCCCTCGCGGGGACGCTGTGGTGCTCCCCGGGGGAGCTCATGGGCGCCGCGACCACCTTGCGCGAGCACCGGCTCGCGCGCGGGCTTGCCCCCGAGGACGTGGCTCGGGGCTCCGGCGTCGAGATTCAGGTGTATCTGCACATGGAGGAGACCAACGCCTGGCGTGGCAACGAGCGGCAGTCCGCCGCCCTTGCCGAGGTGCTGCAGCTCCCCCTGTCCGACTTCATCGCCGTGACGGGGCGCGCCGACGAGCTCGCCGACCTGCTGCGCAGTGCGGTGACCACCCGTTGGCAGGGGTACGTCCGGCCCGTCAGCAAGATGCTGCCCGTGCGGAAGCGGCATCTGGAGGACGTGTTGCAGCAACTGCACGCCGACTATCAGGCGCGGATGGTCCGGACGCTCAGTTGGGGCGGCGGGGCCGGGGCCGATGCCTCGGGGAGTGCCGGGCGGGATTTTCTGGACAAGATCCTTGAGCACTTCTGGGCTCAGGTCCGGGGGGCGGCCAGGGGCTGACCCATGGCCGCTCGACGCGCCTCCCGACGCACGCCCCCGAAGAGTCCTTAGAAGACCGACTCCGCCTCGTCCATCCGGTCCTTCGGTACCGTCTTCAGCTCGGTGACCGCCTCCGCGAGCGGCACCATCGTGATGTCCGTGCCCCGCAGCGCCGTCATACGGCCGTAGTCGTCGCGGTGCACCGCCTCCACCGCGTGCCAGCCGAAGCGCGTGGCGAGGACGCGGTCGTACGCGGTCGGGGTGCCGCCGCGCTGGACGTGGCCCAGGATGACCGGCTTGGCCTCCTTGCCGAGGCGGGTCTCCAGTTCGTACGCGAGTGCCGTACCGATGCCCTGGAAGCGCTCGTGGCCGAACTGGTCGATCGCGCCCACGCCGTAGTTCATGGTGCCTTCCTGCGGGTGTGCTCCCTCGGCCACGCAGATCACCGCGAACTTCTTGCCGCGCGAGAACCGCTCCTCGACCAGTTTGACCAGGTCAGCGGGGTCGAAGGGGCGCTCGGGGAGGCAGATTCCGTGGGCGCCGCCCGCCATGCCCGATTCGAGGGCGATCCAGCCCGCGTGGCGGCCCATGACCTCGACGACCATCACGCGCTGGTGGGATTCGGCGGTCGTCTTGAGGCGGTCCATCGCCTCCGTGGCGACGCCCACCGCCGTGTCGAAGCCGAACGTGCGGTCCGTGGAGGAGATGTCGTTGTCGATCGTCTTCGGGACGCCCACCACCGGCAGGCCCGCGTCCGACAGCATCTTCGCGGCCGTGAGCGTGCCCTCGCCGCCGATCGGGATCAGGGCGTCGAAGCCGATCTCCTTGGCGAGCGCGGCCGCGTCCTCGCAGGCCGCGCGGAAGCGGTCGCGCTCCAGGCGCGAGGAGCCCAGAATCGTTCCGCCACGGGCCAGGATGCCGCTGACCTCGTTGAGGCCCAGGGAGCGGTAGCGGCCGTCGAGCAGCCCCGCGTAACCGTCTTCGAAGCCGATGACCTCGTCGCCGTAGTGCGTGACGGCTCGGTGCACGACCGACCGGATCACAGCGTTGAGGCCTGGGCAGTCGCCGCCTGCGGTGAGAATTCCGATGCGCATCGTGCTGTGTCTCCTGCTCGCTGTTGATGCGTGTGAGCCGGTCTGATTGTTCCATGGCCGCGAACCGGCCGCCGCTCTCCTGTCGAACGCCCCCTTCCGCCACAGAAGCCTCTCCCTCTCACGGCTGCTCCGCCCGATCCTGGGGAGGAGACCCTTGGGCCCACTGAATGGGGGCCTTCGTCCGGCGGGCGACCTAGTCAGCCACAGAGGTATTGTCAAGAGGGCACGGCAACCATATCGGGTCATTTGTCCGGTCCTGAGGCCTTGAGGTCCTGAGGCCCTGAGGTCGAGACGGCTCTGACCACCCTGCAGCCCTGAGTCAGCGAAGAAGGGGAGAGCACGCGTGACGCGCAGCGTGTACGTGACCGGGATCGACCGGGGCGACGGCCGCCAGGTCATCGAACTGGGAGTCATGGAGCTCCTGACCCGTCAGGTCGACCGGGTGGGGGTCTTCCGGCCACTGGTTCATGACGGGCCCGACCGGCTCTTCGATCTTCTCCGCGCCCGCTACCGGCTCGCGCAGGACGCCGCGTCGGGGTACGGGATGGACTATCACGAGGCCTCCGCGATCCAGGCCGAGCAGGGCACCGACGAGCTCGTCTCCCAGCTCGTCGACCGTTTTCACCTGGTGGCCAGGGACTACGAGGTCGTCCTCGTGCTCGGGACCGACTTCGCCGACACCCAGCTCCCGGACGAGCTGTCCCTCAACGCCCGGCTCGCGAATGAGTTCGGCGCCTCGGTGATAGCCGTCGTCGGCGGCAAGAACCAGACCGCCGAATCGGTCCGCGCCGAGACGCGCAACGCGTATCGCGCCTACGAGAGCCTGGGCTGCGACGTCCTCGCGATGGTCACCAACCGGGTGGCACCCGCCGACCGCGACGAGATCCACGACAGCCTCACCGGCCTCCCCGTGCCCAGCTACGTCCTGCCGGACGAGCCCGCACTCGCCGCCCCCACGGTCGCCCAGATCACCCACGCGCTCGGCGGCCGCATCGTGCTCGGCGACGACGCGGGCCTGGCCCGTGACGCGCTCGACTTCGTCTTCGGCGGCGCGATGCTGCCGAACTTCCTGAACGCCCTGACCCCGGGCTGCCTCGTGGTCACCCCCGGCGACCGCGCCGACCTCGTCGTGGGCTCGCTCGCCGCGCACAGCGCCGGTACGCCGCCCATCGCGGGCGTCCTGCTCACCCTCAACGAGCAGCCCGGCGAGGCCATCCTGAAGCTCGCCGACCGCCTCGCGCCCGGCACCCCCGTCATCGCCGTGACCGGCGGCTCCTTCCCCACCGCCGGCGAACTCTTCGCCCTGGAAGGGAAGTTGAACGCCGCCACGCCCCGCAAGGCGGAGACGGCCCTCGGGCTCTTCGAGAAGTACGTCGACACGGCAGGACTGCGCAGCCGCGTACAGGCCCCGAGCAGCGACCGCGTCACGCCGATGATGTTCGAGCACAAACTCCTTGAGCAGGCCCGCTCCGACAAGCGCCGCGTCGTCCTGCCCGAAGGCACCGAGGAGCGCGTCCTGCGCGCCGCCGACGTGCTCCTTCGCCGCGGTGTCTGCGACCTGACACTCCTCGGTCCCGTCGAGCAGATCCGCAAGAAGGCGGCCGACCTCGGCATCAACCTCGCCGACTCGCAGCTCATCGACCCGCAGACCTCCGAGCTGCGGGACGCGTTCGCCACCGAGTACGCCGAGCTGCGCGCCCACAAGGGCGTCACCGTCGAGCTCGCGTACGACGTCGTCGCGGACGTGAACTACTTCGGCACGCTGATGGTGCAGGAAGGGTTCGCCGACGGCATGGTGTCGGGCTCCGTGCACTCCACGGCCGCCACCATCCGGCCCGCCTTCGAGATCATCAAGACCAAGCCCGATGCCTCCATCGTCTCGTCCGTCTTCTTCATGTGCCTCGCCGACAAGGTTCTTGTGTACGGCGACTGCGCCGTGAATCCGGATCCGAACGCCGAGCAGCTCGCCGACATCGCCGTCCAGGCCGCCGCCACCGCCGAGCAGTTCGGTGTGGAGCCGCGGATCGCGATGCTGTCGTACTCGACGGGCACGTCGGGCTCTGGCGCCGACGTCGACAAGGTGCGCGAGGCGACCGAGCTGGTGCGGGAGAGCCGAAGCGACCTGAAGATCGAGGGGCCGATCCAGTACGACGCCGCCGTAGAGCCCTCGGTCGCGGCGACGAAGCTGCCGGGATCGGAGGTCGCGGGGCAGGCCAGCGTGCTGATCTTCCCGGACCTGAACACCGGCAACAACACGTACAAGGCCGTCCAGCGCTCGGCCGGCGCCATCGCTGTCGGCCCCGTGCTCCAGGGCCTGCGCAAGCCGGTCAACGACCTGTCCCGCGGTGCCCTCGTCCAGGACATCGTCAACACCGTCGTCATCACCGCGATCCAGGCCCAGGGCCCGGCCGCCGCCCCCTCCGCCTGACGTCTACAGAAAGCATTCCTCCTGTGAGCGCCACCCGCGTCCTCGTCCTCAACTCCGGCTCCTCGTCGGTGAAGTACCAGTTGCTCGACATGCGGGACAGCTCTCGTCTCGCGGTCGGCCTCGTCGAGCGCATCGGCGAGGGGACCTCGCGGCTCAAGCACACCCCGCTGACCGGCGGCGGCGAGGAGCGTGAGCGCGAGGAGCCCATCGCCGACCACGAGGCCGCTCTGCGGGCGGTCGCCGACGAGCTGAGCGCCGACGGGCTCGGCCTCGACTCCCCCGACCTCGCCGCGATCGGCCACCGCGTGGTGCACGGCGGCCTGAAGTTCACCGAGCCGACGGTCATCACGGACGCGGTGCTCGCGGAGATCCAGCGGCTCGTCCCGGTGGCGCCGCTGCACAACCCGGCCAACATCACCGGCATCCGCACCGCCCAGGCCCTGCGCCCCGACCTTCCCCAGGTCGCGGTCTTCGACACGGCGTTCCACACGACGATGCCGGAGTCGGCGGCCCGCTACGCGATCGACGTGGCCACCGCCGACGAGCACCGCGTGCGGCGCTACGGCTTTCACGGGACGTCCCACGCGTACGTGTCCCGGAAGACGGCGTGGCTCCTGGGCAAGGCTCCCGAGGACGTCAACGTCATCGTGCTGCACCTGGGCAACGGCGCGTCCGCCAGTGCCGTGCGGGGCGGGCGCTGCGTGGAGACATCGATGGGGCTCACGCCGCTTGAGGGGCTCGTGATGGGTACCCGTTCCGGTGACGTGGATCCGGCGGTCGTCTTCCACCTGGCCCGCGTCGGCGGGATGTCGATCGACGAGGTCGACACCCTGCTCAACAAGAAGAGCGGCCTGGTCGGCCTCTGCGGCGACAACGACATGCGGGAGATCAGGCGCCGCATCGACGGGGGCGACGAGGCCGCGGCGCTCGCCTTCGACATCTACATCCACCGTCTGAAGAAGTACATCGGCGCCTATTACGCGGTGCTCGGCCGGGTGGACGCCATCGCGTTCACGGCGGGGGTCGGCGAGAACGCGGCGCCCGTGCGGGAGGCTGCCGTCGCGGGCCTGGAGGAGCTGGGGCTCGCGGTCGACGGAGCGCTCAACGCTGTACGTTCCGACGAGGCGCGGCTGATCTCGACGGAGTACGCACGGGTCGCGGTCGCCGTTGTCCCCACCGACGAGGAGCTGGAGATCGCGCGGCAGACCTACGCCCTGGTGGCGACACTCGGGGACCCGTCATAACCGCAACGCCTGAGCGCACTTCCGCCCATTTGTAGATTCCACCAGACGGAATATTCCGAAGCGAAACAAACCGATAGGATCGCCCCCATGCGCCGTTCCAAAATCGTCTGCACCCTGGGCCCCGCCGTCGACTCCGAAGAGCAGCTCGTCTCGCTGATCGAAGCCGGTATGAATGTGGCCCGCTTCAACTTCAGCCACGGCACGCACGCCGAGCACCAGGGGCGGTACGACCGCGTCCGTGCCGCTGCTGACAAGACCGGCCGTGCCATCGGCGTCCTCGCCGACCTGCAGGGTCCGAAGATCCGTCTGGAGACCTTCGCCGAGGGCCCCGTCGAGCTGGTGCGCGGTGACGAGTTCACCATCACCACCGAGGATGTCCCCGGCGACAAGTCCATCTGCGGCACCACCTACAAGGGCCTGCCCGGAGACGTCTCCAAGGGCGACCAGGTCCTGATCAACGACGGCAACGTCGAGCTGCGCGTCGTCGAGGTGGAAGGACCGCGCGTCAAGACGATCGTCGTCGAGGGCGGTGTCATCTCCGACCACAAGGGCATCAACCTGCCCGGCGCGGCCGTGAACGTGCCCGCGCTCTCCGAGAAGGACATCGAGGACCTGCGCTTCGCCCTGAAGATGGGCTGCGACATGGTCGCCCTGTCCTTCGTGCGCGACGCCGGCGACGTCAAGGACGTCCACAAGGTGATGGACGAGGAGGGCCGCCGGGTCCCCGTCATCGCCAAGGTGGAGAAGCCGCAGGCCGTCGCCAACATGGAGGGCGTCGTCGCGGCCTTCGACGCCGTCATGGTCGCCCGTGGTGACCTGGCCGTCGAGTACCCGCTCGAGAAGGTCCCGATGGTGCAGAAGCGCCTCGTGGAGATGTGCCGCCGCAACGCCAAGCCGGTGATCGTCGCGACCCAGATGATGGAGTCGATGATCACCAACTCGCGCCCCACGCGCGCCGAGGCGTCCGACGTCGCCAACGCGATCCTGGACGGCGCGGACGCGGTCATGCTGTCCGCCGAGTCCTCCGTGGGCGCGTACCCGATCGAGACCGTCAAGACGATGTCGAAGATCGTCAAGGCGGCCGAGGAGGAGCTGCTCGCCAAGGGGCTGCAGCCGCTCGTGCCCGGCAAGAAGCCGCGTACGCAGGGTGGTTCGGTGGCCCGTGCCGCGTGCGAGATCGCGGACTTCCTGGGCGCCGAGGCGCTCATCGCCTTCACGCAGTCCGGTGACACGGCCCGCCGTCTGTCCCGCTACCGCGCGGCGCAGCCGATCCTGGCCTTCACCACCGACCAGGCGACCCGCAACCAGCTCACCCTGAGCTGGGGCGTGGACTCGTACGTCGTCCCGCACGTCGACAACACCGACGCGATGGTCGAGCTCGTCGACGCCGAGCTGGTCAAGCTGAACCGCTTCAACGACGGCGACACCGTGGTCATGACGGCAGGATCGCCCCCCGGCGTCCCCGGCACCACCAACATGGTCCGGGTGCACCACCTGGGCGGCTGACACGCCCTGACACCCTGGATACGACACTGAGGGCGCCCCCTGGTTCAGGGGGCGCCCTCAGCGCTTCGCGGCTCCCGGTGAGGCCTTGAGAATCAGTCGGTGATCGACTGGTGCAGACCGGGGATGTGCAGGTTGCCGCCGAACTGACCTGCCTGCTTCACCTTCACGTCCGTGAAGTAGATCAGCGGGATGTTCAGGGGCGGCGGGTGCTCCGGGTCGAACGTGATCGGGATGAGCCCGAAGAGCTTGCCCGAGATGCTCTCGGTGTACATCGTCGTCTTGCCGCCGGTGATCGTGGACGTGGAACCCTTGGCGGCCTCGACGTGGTACTTCTTGCCGCTCGGGCCGTCGACGATCTGGTGCAGGTCGCCGATGTCCGTGCTGTCGACGACGTACTTCAAGGACTGCTTGGTCTGGCCGTTGGGCATCGTCAGGTTCACGACGCCCTGGTAGTCGGCGCCCTTGAGCGTCAGGGAGCTGGCCTCCAGGTTCCACGGCTGGTTCGGGATCGGCGACGGCGTCTGCTCGGCGTCTCCGTCGACCTTCTTCTCGACCACGCACGGGAACGGCTTCTTGCCGTTCTCGTCCGGTGCCATCGGGTCCGCGGACTCCTCGGCCTCGGCCTTGTCGGCAGCCTCTTCAGCCGCCTTCTCAGCCTTCTCCTTGGCCTCTTGCCTGGCCTTGTCGACCGAGTCCTCGGCCTTGTCGGCACCGTCCTTGACGCCGTCCTTGACCCCGTCGAGGGTGTCGTCGACGGGCTTGGTGACGTCGTCGACGGTGTCCTTGAGCGTGTCGTCATCGGAGGACTTGGAGGACCCCGAAGACTTGGTCTCCTCCGAGGCGGAGGGGGTCGGCGTGGGGCTCTCGGACTTCTTCTCGTCGGGCGTGAAGATGTCCTTGAGTGCGTCACCGACACCCAGCGGGTCCAGCGGGTTCTTGGTCTCGGAGGGCTCCGGAGCGGGCTCGTCGGCCTTGTCGTCCGAAGCGGACGACGACGGGGTCGGCTCGGCCTTGTCGCCGTCCGATCCCGCCTTGTCACCGGCGGAGGGCGAGGGCGTCGGCTCGGCGGTGGCCTTGCCTGAGTCGCCCTTGCTCTTCTTGTCGGCCTTCTCGGCGGCGTCCTTCTCCGCCTTCTCGGCCTTCTCCTTCTCCGCCTTCTCCTCGGCAGCCTTGTCGGCTTCCTTCTCCGCGTCCTTGGTGGCCTCGGATGCGTCGTCCGGCGCCGTGACACACGGGCCGTCCTGGAAGGGGTTCTTCGGCAGCGGCTTGGCCTGCGCGAGCTGGGGGGTTAGGCCCATGCCCATGAGGACGGCGGTCGGCATGGCCGCGATGGCTATCGCCTTGCCGGCGGGAACGTGCAGGCGAGTGAGGAGCGGCTTTCTGGGTGCCGCGTGGCGCGGCCCGGATCTCGCGCGGGACTCCCCCGCGGAGTCCGCATGGTGCACCTCGTCAGCCGGCACGGTGCCTCCCGTTCGTCCCGTTGTCCGGGCTCGTTCCTGACAGATCGTCCGTAGTGCCGCTCACCCCGTTCGCGGCCCCCGCGGCCGCGGGCTCCGGCGCCCCGTCGTCGGAGCGGTCGGCTTTCCCGTCGGCACTGCCCTTCGCGGACGCCTTCGCCGGCTTGGCCGCCGCCCAGGAGATGCCGAGGGCACCGCCGAGCAGAGCGAGCAGGAAGCCGATGACGAAGCCGCCGAAGTTGGAGACCACCAGGGAGACCAGGGCGAGCAGAATCGCCGCGACACCCGCGAAAATCCGGGAATGCGGCTGGAACCACATGGTCAGGCCGAGCACGACAAGCAGGACGCCAATGATCAGCGAGCCGGCACCGGCGGTCGTCGCCATCCGGATCGTCATCGTGCCGAGCGTGAGGTTCGCGTACGGGAAGTACATGATCGGGAAGCCGCCGAGCAACGTCAGCAGGCCGCCCCAGAACGGGCGCTGACCGCGCCACCCTCGGAACGATTGGCGCATCCGACCGAGCTTGTCGCCCAGTCCCACTTGCGCTTCGGCGCTCATGTCGTACAGCTCCTCGGGGAATGGCGTTGGTTCTGTGTGTGCTGCGGATTCGGGCACGGGGACGGTTTGAGGTCAAGATCCGTCGCGCCCCCGCGCCCAGCCGTGCTGCGCAACAAGTACCGCTGCTAAGGCATCAGTTGCCTCAGTAGCACTCGTGCTTGCCCTTCTTGACCGACATGCCCAGACCAGAGAGCTTGAAGGTGCCCGCGGTGGTCGCCCACGCGCGCTGCTTGACGTCGACGAACTTGACCGCGTCAGCCTGCTGCGCGAACGAGTCCGGGGCGTACTTGTCGCCCTTCGACGGGCCGGGGCCCTTGGTGGTCTGGTCGACCGAGACGCCGATGTCCACGTTGGTGAACGTCGCGTCGGCCTTCAGGTCATCGGCGTCGATGTAAAGCTTCTTCGCCTCGACCCTCGGGCCGCCCTTGGCGCCGGCCTTGAGAGTCATCGACACATCGCCGAAGACGGGGACCGGAACGACGACGGACTGGCAGAGGTTGGTGATCTTTGCCGATTCGAGGCCGACGACGGCGACCGGGTGGTTACCCGACTTACCGCTGTCAAGCGCCCCGTACTGGACGAACCCCTTGCCGTCGAGCTGGTCGGCAGTCACCTTGAACTGCTGACCGGACACACTGAACGATGCCGCGAGTGCACCCTGCGAGAGGGCCACGCCTATCGCGGCAGTCGCCGCGACGCTCGGCACCATGACTACGGCGAACCGCTTCCATCTGGTTCCGCCACGAGCCACGGACTCCATGACTTTCCTCCTTCTCGGACGTACATCTCCGGCCCTGACTGCTCCCGTTCGGGCGGCTCAGCCGGGCAGGGATGGGAGAAGCGCTACGTCCTCGGGAAGGAGAGCGCCCGCATGGGAGGCGCGCAACTGCGCCACTCAGCACCGGCGATCACCCCCGAGCGACAACCACTGGTCGCACGCGACACGCACAACCTGCCGGACAGGCCCTGCCGGATGGCAGAGACCCCCCTGTCCAAGACCGGCGACGGGGTGCCTCCGGCCTGCTCGGTGGGGACCCAGAAAGCCCGCTCCCGACTGGCTTTCGGGCTGCGGGTTAATGGACCGAGCGTCGCCGATCGTGGTGCATTCTCGGCCCCCGCACAAGGGGGTTCGTTACCGGCTAGTAACGGCCCGATAACCGAAGCACGACCGCGCGGTATCGGTCGGCCACGGACGGTGCACCCATGGGCAGGATCAGATCGGGATGTTGAAGGGCACAACAGGACAGAAGACTGGCCTGGGCTTACTCCAAGTAACAGTGGCCGCGTTTACCAAGTTTTGGTAAAGCGCGGCCACTGTGACGCCTTGACGGCAGATTTTCACTCGGGCATCACAAGCCCCAGCGTTTAGGGACTGGTCAGCGAACGGGTCATAAGGACCGGATCAAGCGACCGGATCAGAAGAGCACCCGTGCGAGCTGCGTGCGCGCCGCGGTCACCCGCGGGTCGTCCGAGCCGACCACTTCGAGGAGTTCGAGCAGCCGCACGCGCGCGGCGTTCCGGTCGTCGCCCGCCGTACGCCGGACCGCCTCGATGAGCCGCCCGAAGGCGTCCTCCACATGGCCGCCCACCAGATCCAGGTCGGCGGCGGCGATCTGCGCGGCCACGTCCGCGGGACGGTCGGCGGCGTCCTTGCGGACCTGCTGGGCGTCCAGACCCTCGACGCGCTGCAGCAGTTCGGCCTGGGCGAGGCCGAGCTTGGCCTCCGTGTTGCCCGGGTCGTCGTTCAGCACATTGCGGTACGCCTGGACGGCGCCGCCCAAGTCACCCGCGTCGAGCGCCTGGACGGCGGCTTCGAGCAGGGCGTCGTACGGACCGGCCGGGATCTCGGCGACGGGGGCTTCCCCCTGCTCCCCGTCGTCGCCGCCCTCGGCGTTCGGGTCGACGACGATGCCGGTCAGACCGAAGCGCTCCTCGCCGACCTGGATCAGCTGGTCAAGGGTCTGCCGGATCTGCTCCACCGGGGCCGCGCCCTGGAAGAGCGGCAGGGCCTGTCCGGCCACCACCGCGAAGACAGCCGGGATCCCCTGGACCCCGAACTGCTGCATCAGCATCTGATTGGCGTCTACGTCGATCTTGGCGAGGACGAAGCGGCCGTTGTACTCCCGCGCGAGGCCTTCGAGCAGCGGGCTCAGCTGCTTGCACGGCTCGCACCACTCGGCCCAGAAGTCGATGACGACGGGCACTTCGCTGGAACGCTGGAGGACCTCGCGCTCGAAACCCGCCTCGTCGACGTCGATGACGAGGCTCGACGGGGAGACGCCGGAAACCGCGCCCCCGCCCTGCCTGGCCGCTTCGGCGCGCGCCTGCTCCGCCTTCGCCTTGGCCTCTTGGGCCGCCTTCACGGCGGCGAGGTCGACGACTCCGCTCATGGACATGTTCCGTGGCTGCATGAGTACATCCTCCCCCAAGCCGTACGGGAACCGCGCCCGTCCGAAGCCCCCCGCCGGATTGCGGGGCCGCGGACGGTCGTGGCGCCAAGGTCCCGAGGAGGACCGATGGTTGTCGGCGCAGGGTCCCCACCCCGTGCCGGGCTTGCCGCTCTGTGGTCGCTGTGGTGTCGCTGTGTGTCGCTGCGGTGTTTCCGCGGTTGTCGCTCTTCGCTCGCAGCGAAAGAACGTGGGCGCTGAGGAATTGCCGTTCGTCCCGCCCACATCTCTTTCGCTACGACTCGTAGCGTAACTGCCGGGCGCTGCCGCGTGGGCGGCGGGCCCTCGCGAACTTCGGTGATCTGCCTCACTCGCCGTCGCTCCGACCGGTTCCGTACTGGCCGGTATGGTCACGGGATGCAGAGCCGCATCCCCCCTCCCGTCCGCACCGGCGGCCGCCCCCGCAACGCCGCGGCGGACACCGCGATCCTGGAGTCGACCCGTCAGGCCCTGGTCGAACTCGGCTGGTCCAAGCTGACGCTCGGCGACGTCGCCACGCGCGCGGGCGTCGCCAAGACGACGCTCTACCGGCGCTGGGCGGGCAAGAGCGAGCTGGTCGTGGACGCGGTGGCGGAACTCTTCGACGAGTTGGAGCTGCCGGACCGCGGCAGCCTCGCGGCGGACATCGAGGGAGTGGTGCTCCAGTTCGCCGCGCTGCTCGGCCGTCCCGAGACGAAGACCGCGCTGATGGCGGTGGTGGCCGAGTCGACCTCCGACGAGCCGCTGCGGGAACGGATCCGTACGTCGATCGTGGACCGCCAGAAGCGGTTGGTCCTCGCGGGGCGCAAGCGGGCCCAGGACCGCGGGGAACTTCCCGCCGAACCCGACCCCGACGCCGCCGGCCGGACAGCCGACCTCATCTTCGACGTGATCGCCGGCGCGGTGGTGCACCGCGCTCTGGTCAGCGCGGAGCCGGTCGACGAGGACTGGGCCCGCCGCTTTACGTTGCTCTTGCTGGGCGGGTTGGCTGCGGCGGCGGGTCAGTAGTAACTGGCCGGGGGCCTCAAGCAGGGCACTTTCCCGCCGCTGCGCGACGGATGTCTCCCGCCCACCCACCCGATTGCCCCGGGTGATCGGG
>NZ_JBHTSF010000143.1:0-22357 GCF_042795295.1 Streptomyces sp. NPDC056486 | reverse complement strand
CAGGAAGCCTGGCCGGTCGGCCGAAGCGGAGCCGGAGAACGCGGGTTAGCGTCCTTCTCGGCAGGTGGCACCACGGAGAGGGAGATCCCATGGAACAGCGAACGTCCGACCGCTACGCCGGCGCGACCACCGAGTTCGAGAGGGACGTCGTCGAGCTGTTGCGGGAGACGATGAAGGCGGTGGCCAAGCAGGAACGCGAGGACGTCGGTACGGAAAGCGTGCTGTACGTGCTCGTGTCGGGTGACTCGGCCGCGGGCTCCGCGATCGCCCCCGGAATGAGGGCCTCCGGCTCGCTCGGCGGTTCGATCGGGTGCCGGGGGACATCCGTGTGGGTCAGTGACGACTCAGGTGACGGCAGCACGGGAACCGAGGACGACGAGCGGGAGATCGACGCCTTCTGGCGGGAGGTCCGGTGCGAGGAGGTCAAGAGGCTGCGCTGGAAGAATCGGAAGAAGAAGGAGGGGGTGAAAGAGGGGGAGGAGCAGGCGAGCATTGAACTCCCGCCGATGACCGGCGCGTTGCGGGCCTGCCTGCGCAAGGCGCTGGAGGCCGCACGGGAGGAGGGCGCCATTTCGGTGCGCGTCAGCCATGTGGCGCGCGCGATGTTCGAGCTGCCCGATACGCGTGCCCGCGAGGCCATGGTGGTGGAGAAGCTGGACGTCTCGGCTGCCTCGGCTGCGCTCGACGCGTTGCGGGGGTGCGACGAAGCGCCGGAGCCCGCCACGGTGTTGGGGCTGCGCAAGGCGGGGACGTTCGGCAAGAGCGGTAATCCGCTGACCCGGAAGTTCATGGCCTGGATCCTCGGGGGCGGCGCGGGGTTCGGCTCCGCGGTCGTGGGTGTGGTGCGCTCGGAGGCACGACGGGGGGTGGTGCGCCGTGGGGCGTCGGAGATGGAACCCGTCGATGTGCTGCTGGGTATCCTGTCCCTTGACCGGTCGTTGACCGTCGCGGGGCGTGAGTTGCCCGAGAAACTGACGGGAGCGAACCAGGGGGCGGAACTCCTGCGTCGATACGGCGCACGACAGGATGCTGTCGCCCGAGTGCTGCTTCCCTCCACCGGGGTCGTGGAGGAGGAGCCCCCGGAGGTCGCCGGGGCGGCCGACTTCGACCAGCGGCTCCTGCACGTCACGCAGCTCACCGCCTCCGCTCAGGGCTCGCCCACGGTCGGCACGACCCACCTGCTGGCCGCCCTGCTGGACGAGGCCGGGACGGACGCGGAGTCCGCGGCGGAGATCGAGCGTGTGTTGACCGAGGTCGGGGTGGACGTCGCCGGGCTGCGGGCGGAGCCGGATCTCCAGGTCCCCGGAGGAACGGCACAAGCTGCCTGAGGTCGCCGCGGCTCGCCGACGCGTATGACAGGAACAGCCGTTGAGAATGTCACCCACATGTGAGAACGGCACCCACACGGAGGAAATCATGAGCCCGGCAGTGCGACCGTGGAGGCGGATGCGCCGTGAGGCCGCCGCGATTCGGGATGCGGTGCGCGCCGCGCCCCGGCGGACGGTCGTCACCGAGTCCGTCCTCACCGGCCTTGTCCTGCTGTGCGCGCTGGCGCCGTTTCCGCTGGTTCCGCCGGCCCACCCGGTGACGGCGTCCCTCCTGGGGGTGTGGGCGGCGCTGCTCGTGCCCGCGCGGCGGATGTACCCGGCCCTCACGGTGCTGTGCTGCGTGCCGGTGGCCGCCGGAGACAATGCGTGGGCCATGGTGGTGGTGCCGTGCGTCGTGTGGTCCGCCGTGCGCCGCATCACCCCCGCACGGCGCGCCTGGGGAGTGGTCGGGGCGAGCGGTGCCGGCGCCGCGCTCGTGTCGATTGCCGCCCAATCCCTCATCGGGCAGCTCCCGAAGATGCCGTACCTGGCCGCCGGCGCCGGTGTGGCCGCGTTGTTCATCCTGCTGCCCGCACTGTCCGGCCTGATGCTGGGGCGTCGCCGACCGCTGACCGGGCTGCTGCGGGAACGCAACGCCTACCTCGAACACGCCCGCTTCCTCACCGAAGAGGCGGCCCGCATGGAGGAACGGGCGCGCATCGCCGCCGAGATGCACGATCTGCTCGGCCACCGCATCGGCCTCATCTCCGTGCACGCCGGAGCCCTCCAGCTCGCCGCCGAACGACAGGCACCCCCGCTGGCCTCCCAGGCCGAACTCCTGCGCACCACCGCCGGAACGGCCATGGACGAGCTGCGCGGCATCCTCGGCGTCCTGCGCCACCACTCCGGCGAGGAGACCGCCGAGCGGGGGAGCCGCGAGGATCTCTCGGCCCTGGTCGCGGACTCCCGGAGCGCGGGGGCCGACGCCGAACTGCACTGGAACGCGACCGCTCCTGCGGACGCGGACGCCCGTACCCGGCAGGCTGTCCACCGTGTCACCCGCGAAGGACTCGCCAACGCGCTGAAGCACGCGTCCGGCGCGCCTGTCCGTGTGACGTTCCACGACGAGGGGGACACGGTGGTGGTCGCCGTCGTCAACGAAGCCCCGCCGGTGCCCTGTTCGCCGGGTGACGGGAGCCGCAGCGGCCTCGTCGGCCTCCAGGAAAGGATCAGCCTGCTCGGTGGCACCCTCGACGCCGGACCGCGTCCGGAGGGCGGCTTCGTCCTCTCTGCCCGTATACCCGCCCGGCCCGACGTTCCCGCCGTGTACGCCACTTCGTCCGAGCCGGTGACCGGCGGGGCGGGCTCCCGGCCCCCGCTGTCCACGGAGGTCCTCACGTGGCCCCGCCTCCTGGGCGGGGGCTGCGCGGCGATGCTGGTGTTGCTGCCGACGGTCGGCGGCACCATCATCCTGCTGATCATGGCGGTTCTACACTGAACCGATGATTCGAGTGCTGATTGCCGACGACGAGGCGCTGATGCGCGCCGGGATCCGGCTGATCCTGGAGAACGCCGACGAAGTCCGCATCGTGGCCGAGGCGCAGGACGCCCGCGAGGCCGTCGAAGCCTGCCGCGCCCACCCCGTCGACGTCGCCCTCCTCGACATCCGCATGCCCGGCGACGGCATCACCGGCGCCGCCGAGATCACCCGCCTTTCGCCCCGCACCCGGGTGGTGATGCTGACGGCCTTCGGCGAGGAACCGAGCGTCACCCGCGCCCTGCGCGCCGGAGCTCACGGCTACCTGCTCAAGGACACCGGCCCCCGCGACCTCATCGACGCCGTACGCCGCGCCGCCGCCGGGGAACCCGTCCTCGCCCAGCAGGTCACCCGCCAACTTATCGACTTCCGGACCCGGTCGGGCCTCGGCAGCGATGCCGCGGCACGTCGGATCGCGGACCTGACACCTGCCGAACGGGACGTCCTTAGGCTGCTGGGCACCGGCCTCTCCAACGCCGGGATCGCCGCACAGCTCCACCTGAGCTCCGGCACGGTCAAGGCTCACATCAGCAGCATCCTCACCCGCACCGACTGCACCAACCGCGTCCAGGCGGCGGTGCTGGCGCAGGAGGCAGGACTGCTCGGCTGACGCCCGGCAGGCTGCGCGCCTGTCCGCCACGAAAGCCATGGCCACAATGCGGGGTCGGCCGGGGCTTCGATGGGACCGGAGATCGGGGCGGGGCGGGGCGGGGCGGGGCGGTGTCGGGCCCGTGCGTGTTCAACTCCTCGCGAATACAGCTCGGTTCGTGCCTACCTGGGTTTCACCTCTTGACGTCTTTGGTGCAGACCTTTAGGTTCCCGATCGCCACACTTTCATGAATGCACTCGCTGTTCATCGACGTGAACATCAACATCATGAACAGGAAGCCCCACCCTCACCCCCACCCCCACGCCAGCCTCCCCACGAAGGGCTGTGATCCTCCGATGGCCAGACCGTCCTCAGCGTGCGCGACCGTGAGTCGCGGCGTGCTCACCCCCGTTCAGCAGCGTCGCCAACTCTCGCTGCGCATCCTCCTCCTGCTGGCGACGCTGTTCGCCTTGGCGGCAGCGCCCGCCGCCCGGGCGGGTACGGCCACCGACACGGCGGCTCCTTTCAAGGTGCTCGCGCTCTACAGCGGCACCTGGGACGCGGCGCACATCGACTTCGTCAAAGAGGCGAATGACTGGTTCCCCCGGCAGGCCGCGGCGAACGGCTTCACCTATACCGCCAGTAGCAACTGGGACCTGCTCAGCAACGGCGGTGTCGACGCCTACAAGGTCGTGTTGTTCCTCGACGACTTGCCGCAGACCACCGCTCAACGGGCGGGATTCGAGCGGTACATGCGCGGTGGCGGCGCCTGGATGGGCTTCCACGTCTCGGCCTTCACGACTGAGGCGGCGAGCTGGCCTTGGTACCACAACCAGTTTCTCGGCAGCGGCAACTTCAAGTCGAACACCTGGGGTCCCACGACAGCGGTCCTGAAGGTCGAGAACCGAACGCACCCGGCCACCAAGAACCTGCCGACCACGTTCACCTCGTCGGTCAGCGAGTGGTACAGCTGGTCCAACGACCTGCGGCGGAACCCGGACATCAAGATCCTGGCTTCCGTCGACCCCAGTAGTTTCCCACTGGGAACGGATCCCAATCAGTCGTGGTACAGCGGCTATTACCCGATCCTGTGGACCAACGCCAAGTACAAGATGCTGTACGCCAACTTCGGTCACAACGCGATGAACTACGCGACCAACACGCGTCTGTCGTCGTCCTTCGCGAGCGGGACGCAGAACCGGTTCCTGCTGGACGGGCTGAAGTGGCTGGGCGGATCCGACACCCCCACCCGGCGGGAGGACTCGCTCGCTACGACCTGCTGCTGAACATGCGTCGGCCGTCCGACTCTCAGTAGAAGCCCTCACTCCTCACTGCGGAAGTGGATGTAGGGGTGGTAGAGCCCGATGCGTTCATCGGATCAAGCTGGCCAGCGAGGGCGCGGCGTGGAAGAGACCCGAGCTGTGGGTGCTCGACGATGGCTGCGAGGCTCGCTCGGTGCTTGCCTGTCGTGAACGGGGCGTACGCCGCGGACTCACCGGTGAGTAGGAGAACAGAGTTCATCGAGACTCGGACGAGAGCGGCGGGGCGCTACTCGTCGGCGTCTCTGAAGCGGTCTGAGCTCGCCTTTCCTCGGCAACGAGGCCGAGCACACGCTCCCGCTCATGGCGGCCCCAGGTCTCCTTGGTCACGAGGATGCCGCCGAGGCCGATCACGGCCGCGGCGAGGTAGAGCAGCGCGGCACCCGGCCAGCCGTAGGCGCCTACCAGGGCAGCGGCGAGCAGAGGGGCGAAGCCGCCGATGGCTGCGGCGACTTGGTAGCCGAGCGAGGCTCCCGAGGTACGGGTCGCGGTGCGGAACTGCTCGGTGAGCAGAGAGCCCTGGGTTCCGGTGAGTGACGCGTGGATGAGGCTGATGCCGATGATGAACACCGTGACCACCAGGGCGGGTTGGGCCGTGTTGGTGAGCAGATACATCGGGAAGGCGAAGAGGATCGCCGCCGTACAGGCCGCTATGTAGATGGGGCGGCGTCCGATGCGGTCGGTGAGGGTGCCGGCGAGAAAGGTGACCGCAATGGCGAGGACGCTGGCAACGGTGATCGCGCCGAGGGCGACGGGCCTGAGGTCGGGGTGGCGTTCGGTGATGTAGCTGAGCAGGTAGGTGGCGGTGGAGTAGTAGGCGAAGGATTCGACGACGCGCAAGGCGATGACGCGCAGGATGCCGCGCCAGTCATCGGCCAGCGTGGCGAGGAACGGGTTCTTCTCGGTATTGCCGCTGGCCTTGGCTTCCTGGAACTCGGGGGATTCGGAGAGCCGGGAGCGCGCGATCAGCGCGGCGATCACCATGACGGCGCTGAGCAGGAACGGGGTCCTCCACTGCCAGTTGCCCTCCAGGGTGGCGCTCCACGCGAACACGCCGCTGGCCAGAGCGATGCCCAGAGGATTGCCGGCCTGGGGGATCGCGGCGAACATGCCTCGGCGGTGCCACGGCGCGTGCTCGTAGGCCATGGTGATCGCCCCGCCCCACTCGGCGCCGAACGCGAGGCCCTGGATCATGCGGATGGCCACGAGCAGGATCGGTGCGAGCACACCCGCCTGTCCGTAGGTCGGCAGCACGCCGATGAGGAAGGTGGCGGCGCCCATGACGATCATCGCCGCGACGAGGACGGGTTTGCGGCCGTACTTGTCGGCGAAGTAGCCGCCGAGAGCGCCGCCGAGCGGGCGCATGACGAATCCGACCGCGAGGGTGGCGAAGGAGAGCAAGGTGCCGACGAACCGGTCGCTCTCGGGGAAGAAGACCGCTCCGAAGTAGAGCGCGGAGGCGGTGCCGTACGCGATGAAGTCGTAATTCTCGACGCTCGTGCCGAAGGCCGCGGCGATCGCGGTCTTGACGCGGTCCTTGGAGCCGAGCACGCTCCGCCGTCCGGCAGGGACGCTGCTGGACATGGAGTTCTCCTTGAAAGGGCGCCGGATCAACTCCGGCGTCTGCGCAGTGAGGAGGAGGGGCCGTACGAGGGGAGGGACGTGCCTGTTGACCGGGTGTTTCGGGGCATGCCGAGGAAGCGCCCGGCGTAGTCGTCCGTGGGCAGGGCGTTGGTGTCAGCGGAAGAGAGAGCTCACCCGCTCAAGGGGGTGCGTGGGTGGCCTGTCAGGCGGCCGGGGTCAGGGTGTCGAGCGCGTTCAGTTTGTCGACCCGGCGGCGGGTTTCTTCGTCGTCGTCGAAGACGGCACCGAGGAACTCACGGATGATGTCGGGCACGAGCGCGTGCGGGACAAGCCAGGCCCCCATGGCGATGGCGTTGGCGTCGTCGTGCTCTACGGCCTGGTGCGCGGAGTAGGGCTCGTGGGCGAGGCCGCAGCGGACGCCGGGCAGTTTGTTGGCCGCCATGATGGCGCCCTGGCCGGTGCCGCAGACAAGCACGGCCCGATCGGCGGAGCCGGAGAGCACGACCTCGCAGGTGGTGCGGGTGATGTCCGGGAAGTCGACAGGGTCGCTGCTGTGGGTGCCGCAGTCGATCACCTCATGTCCGAGAGCCTCGATGGCCTGGCGGACGGTGTCTTTGAGCGCGTATCCGGCGTGGTCTGCGCCGAGGGCGACCTTCATCGGTTGTTCCTCTCGGGAAGGGCGCACTGCGGTTTCGCCTGGTGGAGGACGGAGGGTGCAGTGCTCGGTCGTCGGGCGGGGGAGTGGCGGTGAGCGCAGCGTGCAGTCGCTGGAGGCACGCTGCGCGGCGTAAGCGCGGTCCCCGGCCTTGACGGGGACCGTGTGCTCGGAGCCGGGCGCCATCGCGGCGCACGGGCGCAGGGCTTGAACGGGCGTCCTCCCAGGCGGCTTCGCGGGAGCCGAGCGGACGGCTGAGGCAGCCGGCGCTGCCGGTGACGGTTCCCGTGCCCGTGCCCGTGCCCGTGCCCGTGCCCGTGCCGGTGGCGCCGACGGCGATCTGGGTGCTCATCGGATGTCCGGCAGCGCGCGGTCGGCGAAGGTGGTGGGGATGCGTTGCCCGGGTGCGGCGCGGCCGGCGATGAGGTCGACGAGCCCTTGCACACCAAGGCGGCCGATCGAGGACGCGACGTTGCGGACCGCGCTGATGGGCGGCGAGGCGAACTCGAACCAGTCCAGGTCGTCGAAGGAGACGATCTCGATGCGGGCGGCCTGTTCTGCGCCGAGCCGCTGGTGCAGCGCGCGCACGGCTCCCAGCGTGGTCGGGCCGTTCGCGCCGAACACGGCCGTGAAGGTGACGCCGCGATCGAGGATGCGGCCCATGGCCTCGGCCGCCCCGCCCGCCAGGAAGTCACCGGCATCGAGCAGCCTGTCGTCGGTGCTGATGCCGTGCGCCTGGCGCCCGGCGAGGTAGGCGGCGCGGCGCTCGGCACCGGTGGAGATGGTGTCAGGGCCGCCGATGAAGGCGACGTCGCGGTGGCCCCTGCGCTGAAGCCAGGCGAGCACCTGCTCCACGCCCTGCGCGTTGTCCGTGCCGTACAACGGGGCGTCGACGCCCTCGATCCTGCGGTTGAGGAACACGAGCGGCAGTCCGGACGCGAGCGTGGCCGCGAGCTGGGGCGAGACGCTGCTCTGCGGCGAGAACAGCAGGCCGTCGATGCGTTGCGAGGCGAAGGTCTGAAGGTAGGCGTCGGCCTGTTCGGCGTCCTCGTTCGCGTTGGCAAGCAGCACGGTGTATCCGTGGCGGCGCGCCTCCTGCTCGGCGGCGTGAGCCAGCTCGGAGAAGAACGGGTTGCGGATGTCCGAGACGAGCAGCCCAAGGACCTCGGTGCGGGCGCGCCGCAGGGAACGGGCGGGGCCGTTGGCGATGTACCCCAGCTCCGCCGCGGCCGCGAGCACGCGCGATCGGGAGTCGGCCGAGGTCTGACTGCTGCCGCTGAGCACCCGGGACGCGGTACCGAGCGCGACCCCTGCCCGTGCGGCGACATCCTTGATCGTGGCCATCCGCCCCACCTCCTTGTGGAAACGTTTCCATGAACTGAATAAACTTAAGATCGCACACCGCTCGTGAATTGAGCAAGGTCCTGGAGCAGAGACGCAACACCCCACGAGCGCAGCCGGGGTCGTGGGGCTCGGGGTTCGCCGGAGTTGCGGCGCGGGCGCAACCTAAGCGCCTCATGATCGTTCAGGTAGGCATGAGGAATGCTACGCGCGCCGTCGTTGCCCTGACCCTTGCCGCCGCGGCCCTTGCTGTGGTCGGCCCCGCTCATGCGGGCGATGAAACCGACGGTGAGGGAGGTATCAACATCCCTGAGAGCCCCGGCGAGGTCGTCGACGGGGTGCGAACGGGCCTCGACATGGCAGCTATGAGCTGGGAGATCGCCCGGGCCCGCTGAGGTCCCGTCCGTGAGTGCACCGGCTGCTCGCGACGGAACTCGCCCGCACCATTGGCCTGTTGCCGCAGTCGCCGGTGGCCCCTGAGGGCATCACCGTCGGCCGTCGGGGACCTTGTCGGCCGCCGCCGGAATCCGCACCAGGGGGGGGCTGTCCTGCTGGAGCGCGAAGGGCGACGCCGCCGTGGCTGCCGCTCTGGAGGCAACACAGACGACACCGCTGATGGACCGCTCAGTGGACGAGCTGTCCGGAGGCCAGCGACAGCGAGTGTGGATCGCGATGGTGCTGGCTCAGCAGACCGATCTGCTCCTGCTGGATGAACCCACCACGTTCCTCGACGCGAGCCACCAGATCGAGGTGCTCGACCTGCTCGCAGTCGCGGGACCACGAGCGTCATGGTCCTTCACGACCTCAACCTCGCCGCCCGGTACTCGGACCATATGATCGCCCTCGCGGCAGGCCGGCCGCATGTCACGGGTGCCCCCGCCGGGGTACTGACGGAGGAGAGTGTCCGCGCCGTGTTCGGCCTCGACAGTCGCATCGTGGAGGACCCGGTGTCGGGCAAACCTCTGATGCTGCCGAAGCCGCGCCAGCCACGGCCCGTCCGTCTCGGTACGGGTGGCGACAAACGGGCGTAGATGAGGGGCGTCTTGGTCTATACCAGTCATCCCTGTCCCAGTATCCTCATCCGTGGCCAGTAGCACACCATCCCCCACCCAGGTTGCGTGCTGGCGCGGGCGGCACTCGCCCAACTCTGCCCCCAGCAGCCGGGTGACCCCCCCATTCGCCGCCTCCAGGAGGATCACGGTGAAAGTTCGCACCAGAAGCTCGGCGATCATCGGCACCCTCGCCCTCGTTGCTTCCCTCGCCCTGACCACGGCGTCCGCCGACGAGCCCGCAACCACGCAGCAGGCCCCGAAGGTCGCGCTCACGAAAGTGACGACGGCCGCGAATCCGACCGCAGGCACCGCCGGTCCCGGCGGATCGGTCTGGATAGCCGAACGCGCGGGCACCGTAAGGGTCTTGAGCAAACAAGGGCTCGGCGCGCCCGTCCTCGACATATCCAAGGAGACCACCACCGACGGCGAACGCGGTCTCCTTGGCATCGCGTTCGACAAGAAGTTCGCGCACTTGTACATCTCGTTCACGAACCTCGAAGGCACAAGCACCGTGGACGAGTTCGCCGTTCGGAACGGCAAGATCCGGCCTGAGACCCGGCGCACCGTCCTCACGCAGACGCAGCCCTATTCCAACCACAACGGCGGCGACATCAAGTTCGGTCCCGACGGCTACCTCTACATCGCGCTCGGCGACGGCGGCTCGGGCGGCGACCCGCACGGCAACGGGCAGAAGCTCGACACGCTGCTCGGCAAGCTCCTGCGGATCGACCCGAGCGGCGGCAAGCCGTACGCGATCCCGGAAGACAACCCCTTCGTGGACGACCCGAACGCGAAGGACGAGATCTGGGCGTACGGGCTGCGCAACCCGTGGCGGTTCTCCTTCGACGCGGGCACGGGCGACCTGCTGATCGGTGACGTGGGCCAGAGCAACTGGGAGGAGATCGACTGGGCCCCGGCCGACAGCAAGGGCGGCGAGAACTACGGCTGGTCCCAGATGGAGGGCAACCATCCCTTCCGGGGCGGCACGGAGCCCGCGAACCACGTGCCGCCGGCCCACGAGTACGACCGCAGCGGCCTCGGCTGCTCGGTGACCGGCGGATATGTCTACCGAGGCAAGGCGATCCCGGCCCTCAAGGGCCAGTACGTGTTCAGCGACTACTGCGACGGCACCATCCGCGCTCTGCAGATGAAGGACGGCAAGGTGACCGGCGCGAGCGACCTCGGAGTCAATGGCGGCGAGGTCATCTCCTTCGTGCAGGGCGGCAAGGGGGAGCTGTA
Source organism: Streptomyces sp. NPDC056486 (assembly GCF_042795295.1). Taxonomy (NCBI): domain Bacteria; kingdom Bacillati; phylum Actinomycetota; class Actinomycetes; order Kitasatosporales; family Streptomycetaceae; genus Streptomyces; species Streptomyces sp. NPDC056486. Next base: position 11,734 of record NZ_JBHTSF010000143.1, on the reverse strand, counting down.
CGTGCTTGACATAGGCGGCAGCATCTCCCGTATCGACCCGGCGTAACGTCTGGTTCGTCGACTGCACTGCTTCGTCGGCAGCTTCCTCGGCTGGTGCGCTCAGGAGCGCATCAGCCGAGGCGCGAGATAGGGCGCGGTGGCGCTGCGTTTTGACTTCGCGACCTTCGTGGGTGTGCCTGTGGCGACCACCTTGCCGCCTGCGTCGCCGCCGCCCGGGCCGAGGTCGATGACCCAGTCGGCGGTGGCGATCGTGTCGAGGTCGTGTTCGACCAGGACGACCGTGTTGTCGGCGTCGACGAGCTGGTGGAGTTGTCGGAGCAGCAGCGCGATGTCCGCGGGGTGCAGGCCCGCCGTCGGCTCGTCGAGAAGGTAGAGGGCGTGGCCGCGGCGGGCTCGCTGCAGTTCGGTGGCGAGCTTGATGCGCTGGGCCTCGCCGCCGCTGAGTTCCGTCGCCGGCTGGCCGAGTCGCAGGTACCCAAGCCCCACTTCCCGGAGCGTTTCGAGGCTTCGGGAGGCGCCGGGAACGTCCGCGAGGAACGTGGCCGCGTCGTCGACGGACATCGCGAGGACGTCCGCGATGTGTTTGCCGCGATAGGTCACTTCGAGCGTCTCGGCGTTGTACCGCGCGCCGTGGCACGTCGGGCACGGCGCGTAGGTTCCGGGCAGGAAGAGCAGTTCGACCGAGACGAACCCCTCGCCCTGGCACGTCTCGCACCGCCCCTCGGCTACGTTGAAGGAGAAGCGGCCCGGTGTGTAGCCGCGTGCCCGGGCCTCGTCCGTCGCCGCGTACAGCTTGCGTACCGCGTCGAACATCCCTGTGTACGTCGCCAGGTTGGAGCGGGGAGTGCGGCCGATGGGCCGTTGGTCGACCCGGACGAGCCGGTCGAACGATTCGACCCCGGCCGAGTCCCGTACGTCGATCTCGAGTTCCGCTTCGTCGGGCTCATCGGGCGCGATTCCGAGGTGGCTGCGCACGACCTCGGCGAGCACCTGTGTGACAAGTGTCGACTTACCGGAGCCGGATACGCCGGTCACGGCTGTCAGTACGCGCAGCGGTACGTCGACGGACACGTCGCGCAGGTTGTGGCGGGAGACGCCGCTCAGATGCAGCCAGCCCTGCGGTGTGCGGGGACGGTGCCTGATCGGCTCGGCACGTCCGAAGAGGTAGCGGCTGGTGGCCGACTCCTCGACCTCTTCGAGCCCGGGGACCGGACCGCTGTACAACACCTGTCCGCCCGCCTCCCCGGCGCCGGGTCCGATGTCGACGACCCAGTCAGCCCGCCGTACGACATCCATGTCGTGCTCCACGACGAACAGCGAGTTGCCCGAGGCTTTCAGCCGGTCGAGCACGTCGAGCAGTGGCTCGGCGTCAGCGGGATGCAGGCCCGCGGACGGTTCGTCGAGCACGTAGACGACGCCGAACAGGCCGGAGCGCAGCTGGGTGGCGATCCGCAGACGCTGTGCCTCGCCCGGTGAGAGCGTCGTCGAGCGGCGGCCGAGGCTGAGATAGCCGAGGCCCAGGCCGAGGAGGACCTCGACGCGCGCGACGACATCGGCGCAGATCCGTACCGCGGCCTCGGTTCTCTCCCCGGACCGGGCGGTCGATGTGGCTGCCGAGGCTTCCGGCAACTGTGCGACGGGCCGCAGCAGGGCCGCGACCTTGGTGAGCGGCATCGCGTTGACCTCGGCGACGGAGCGTCCTGCGAAGGTGACCGCGAGCGCCTCGGGCCGCAAGCCGCTGCCCTCGCACGCGGGGCAGGGCACACTCTGGACGAACCGCATCGCCCGATCACGCATCCGCTGGCTCTTGGAGTCGGCGAGGACATGCATCACGTGCTTGCGGGCGCTCCAGAACTTCCCGTAATAGCCGTAGTCGATACGGCCCGGCTCGGGTTCGATGAGAACGGACGGCTGTTCGTCGGTATGGAGCAGCCACTCCCTGTCCTTCTTCTTGAGCCTGCGCCACGGCCTGTCGATGTCGATGCCCAGACCGCTCACGATGCTGCGCAGGTTCGCCCCCTGCCAGGCGCCCGGCCAGGCCGCGATCGCGCCGTCCCGGATGCTCAGTGACGGGTCCGGGACGAGCAGCTGCTCGGTGACGTCGTGCACGGCGCCAAGGCCGTGGCACTGCGGGCAGGCGCCGGCCGAAGTGTTGGGCGAGAACGCCTCGGCCTCGAGACGTTCGGCGTCCGCCGGGTAGGTCCCGGCGCGTGAGTAGAGGATGCGGAGCAGGTTGGACAGCGTGGTGAGCGTGCCGACCGTCGACCGTGAACTGGGCGCCCCGCGGCGCTGCTGCAGGGCCACGGCGGGTGGCAGCCCGGTGATCTCCTGCACGTGCGGCGCGCCGACCTGCTGCAGCAGCCGACGGGCGTACGGCGCGACGGACTCGAAGTACCGGCGCTGAGCCTCGGCGTAGAGCGTGCCGAAGGCGAGCGAGGACTTCCCCGAACCGGAGACGCCGGTGAAGGCGACCATCGCGTTCCGGGGGATGTCCACGTCCACGTTTCTCAGATTGTGCTCATTGGCGCTCAGGACACGCACGCAGTGGTCGGCCTCAGCCGAATTGTCTTCCATTGCATGTCTTTAACCGTTCGGAGCCTCCGCGGTTGGCCGCCATGCGGGTGGGGTGGCCGACCTGGCCTGGAGGATCCCGCCCATGGACTCCTCGCGCCACTGCTCCAGGAGTTCGTGGAAGGCGCATGCGCCGTGGGGATAGGCGATCGGACCGTTCGGCCGTCCGCGCCCTTCGCGGTTGTAGTAGCCGGGGGTGCACTCGGCGTGGAACCACTCGTGGTCGGGGGCGTCCTCGGCCAGGACGGCCATCCAGGCGTCTTCGGCCTCGCGGGTCGGCTCGAAGAGGGCGCCCTTGGCTTCGGCGGCCGCGACGAGGGCGGCGGCATGGACGGCCTGCTCGTCCAGTACGTGGGTGAAGTTGACGCTGCTGGCGTTCTGGAGGGAGCCCATCTGGACCAGGTTCGGGAAGCCGTTGCTGGTGAAGCCGTGCAGCGTGCGCGGTCCCTGCTGAGCCCACGCGTGCAGCAGTTGGGTGCCTCCGCGGCCGTGGACGGGGAGCTTGCCGGAGTGGATTCCGGAGGTCCCGACGGAGAATCCCGTGGCGAAGATCAGGCAGTCGAGTTCGTATGCGGTGTCACCGACCACGACGCCGTGTTCGGTGATGCGCTCGATGCCGTGGGTGTCCGCGGTGTCGACCAGAGTGACGTTGTCGCGGTTGAACGCCGGGTAGTACTTGTCGGAGAACGTGGGGCGCTTACAGGCGTACCGGTACCAGGGCTTGAGTTTCTCCGCGGTGTCCTGGTCGGTGACGGTCTGCTCGACGCGGGTGCGGAGCTCGTTCATCTTGGCGGCGTCCGCGACTTCGTACGTGGCTTCGAAGTCCGCCCGGTCGCCCCGGCGACGGAAGCTCGGCAGGAGTTTCTCCAGGAGACCCGCTGATGTGGTCCAGCGGTCCGCCACGAGGTCCTGCTCGGCGCTCTCGCCGGAGACGATACGGAGATAGTTCTCGCGGCGTTCGCGTGCCCAGCCGTCGTGATCGGCGCCCACGTCCTGGGCAGTGGTGGGGCAGTTGGCGCGCACGTCCACGGTGGAGGGGGTGCGCTGGAAGACGTAGACGTGTCCGGCGTCCTCGGCCAGCATCGGAATGACCTGGATGCCGGTGGCCCCGGTGCCGACGATGCCCACCCGCTTCTGCGCGAGGCCGCTCATGCCGCCGTCCGGGGTGCCGCCGGTGTAGGCGTAGTCCCACCGTGAGGTGTGGAAGGTGTGGCCCGTGAAGTCCTCGATGCCGGGTATCCCGGGCAGCTTCGGCTCGGAAAGAGTGCCGGTGGCCGTGACGACGTACGTGGCCCGGAACGCGTCGCCGCGGTCGGTGGTGACCATCCACGTCTCTGATGTCTCGTCCCAGGCCAGCGAGGTGACCGCGGTGGAGAACAGGGCGTCCGGGTAGAGGTTGAACTTCTCCGCGATCCGCACCGCGTGGCGGCGGATCTCCTCACCGGGGCTGTACTTCCACTCCGGTACGTACCCGGTCTCGTCGAGCAGCGGCAGGTACACGTGCGACTCGATGTCGCAGTGGATGCCCGGGTACCGGTTCCAGTACCAGGTGCCCCCGAAGTCACCGCCCTTCTCGACGATGCGTACGTGCTGCACGCCCTGCTGCCGCATTCGCGCCCCGGCGAGGATGCCGCCGAATCCGCCACCGACCACGACGACGTCGACGGTGTCGTGCAGCGGATCGCGCCCGGCCGGTTCTCCCGCGTACGGATCGGCCGCGTAGTAGCCGAACTCGGCTTCGGCGGCGTGGTATTGGCCGGCGCCGTCGGGTCGTACGCGCCGCTCACGTTCGAGGCGGTAACGCTGCCTCAGGGTGGCGAGCTCGTCAGAAGACGGAGCTTGAGGGGTGGTCATGTGGGGGACCCCGATCCTGCCTGTCGGGCCGTCCCGGAGTGAACGGCCGTCCGCTACGGTAGCAACAACCGGACACTAGTGTCCGGTTGGATGGCGGGTACCCCCACACAGCGGACAGGAAGAGTGACTCCCCATGCAGCGAATCCCGATCCGATCCCTTGCGGTCCTTGCCACGATCGGCACGCTGGTCCTCACCGGATGCGGTACGGACACACGTGACTCCGGTGACCGGGCCGCCTCCGTCGGCGCGGACAGGACCATCCGCGCGCACAAGGTCATGCAGCTGACGAAGGTGCACCAAGAGACCGGTATGACCCTCCTGGAGGGCCCGACCTTCGGCAAGGACGGCGATCTGTACGTCGTCGACGTCACCGCACCGGAGGGCAAGCCCAAGGTGATGCGCGTCGACGTCGAGAAGAAGACGTCGCGGGCGGTCCATACCGATGGGCGTGGGGCCTACACCTCGGCACAGTTCAGCCCGAAGGACGGACGGCTCTATCTGACCGACTACGCGCACGGCGAGGTCGTGAGCCTGGCTCCGGACGGCAGCGATCCGCGGACCTTCTTCTCCGGCAAGGTCGACGGAGCGCAGATGAACCCCGACGACATCGCCTTCGACAAGGAGGGCAACCTGTACGTCAGCGACTCACGTGGTCTTTCCGAGGGAGAGGAGCACGGGCGCGTGGTGCGGATCGACCGCGACGGCAAGAAGGCCACCGTCCTGGCCGAGGACCTGGCATCGACGAACGGAATCTCGTTCGACGTGGACTACCGCGGGCTGTGGATCAGCGAGCTCACCCAGAACCGGATCTCCTACCTCCTGCTCCACGCAAAGGGAGGGGTCGCTTCTCGGCACACCGCGGTTCGCGTCGACGGCGGTATCGCCCAGACCGACTCGATCGCCGTGGACGCGGACGGCAACCTCTACCAGGGACTGCACGGCCGGCCAGCGATGGCCGTGTACGACAAGCACGGTGAGCGCCTGGCGACGGTCGAGGTTCCCGGCAGCGCCACAGGGCTCGAATCGGCGACGAACGTGGCGATCGCGCCCGGCGGGAAGAAGGCGTACATGACCGTCAGCGGGCCCGGCGGGGGATATCTCTACACCTTCGACGCCCTGGCGGAGGGGATCCGGCAGTCCAACGGCGGCTGACACCGCCCCGCACTCACGCCTCGAAGGGGCGCACCGGTCCCACCTCGACGCCGAGCAGCCGCCAAGCAGCCCTCGCCCGGCGTTCCCGCTCCTCACGGGTGGGGCCGGTGACGGCGCCGGAAACCATGGCGACAGCGAGCATGAGGTCGTCGGCCGCGCCAAGACGATGGCCCTGCGTCAGGTGTCCGCGCAGACCACGCTCGACCCGCTCGGAAAGCGCCACGGCGTACGCGCGGATGTCGGAGTGGCCGCCTGCCCCCTCGGCGTGCAGGAGGCCGATGAAAGCTGCCGACTCCGTCAGATGCCACGTCATCACACCGAGAACGTCGGCCAAGGTCGCGTCGTCCGCTGCGGCCGCCTGCTCGACCTGCCGTACGTTCTCCTCAAGAACCGCGGTCGCCACGGCGGCCCGGTCGGGAAAGTTCCGGTAGAGAACGCCTTGTCCGACCCCGGCCCGACGCGCGATCGCGGAGAGCGGAGCGTCCAGACCGTGCGCCGCGTAGATCTCCCGGGCGGCGGTGATCAGAGCGGATCGGTTGCGTGCGGCAGCCTTCGGCCCGTCATTCGCGGGTCGCCGTTCGTCCGGCGTGGGGGGCTGCGTCACCCCGGAAGCCTACCGGCGGCGACGGGGGCGGCTCACGTCTGACGTGCGGAGGCTTCGGTGGCCGGTTTGTCGGCCAGGGCGATGTGGGCGGTGATGCGTTTGCCGGCCGGTTCGAGGTCGACGTGGAACTTCTGGGCGACGGCCATGACTATCTCCAGGCCGTGCCCGCCGATTCTGTGCGGGTCTTCGGGGCGGGCGACAGGCTGGGCGGGGACGCTGTCGTGCACGGTCACCGCGACGGTGGCGTCCACGATGATCAGTTCCATGACCATCGGCCCGGGAGCGTACTTGCGGGCGTTGGTGACCAGTTCGCTGACCACCAGTTGAGTGAGGTCCATCGCGCGGGCGGAGACGGCGACGTTCTGGTCCGTCCGGGCCCGGGTGAGGAAGTCGAGCGCGAGATGACGTGCCTCGGAGATGGAGGCGTCCCCACCGTTGAGAGGGACGGCGACCCCCATGGTGTGAGCTCCCGACGGCGCCTTGCCGTCGATGCCGGCTGAGTCCATGTCCTCGCCACCTTCGTCCCCGTTGTCTGCGCTCACCTACCCTGCCGGACGCGTCACATTCTGTTCTGGCCCGGATCGATAATTCGTTCGAGCGAGCCTGCCCGTTCTGTCGGACAGGTCTCCACCGCGGGCCCGGGCCCGCGACGCGTCGGCGAGTGCAGTCGAGAACATGGTGACAGACCGCCGTCGGCAGAGTCCTCCCATGTGGCAGACCCGGTCGGTGCCGCCACCGTCGAAGAACCGGTGCCGCGACCGTCGCGGAACCAGTCGGCGGGGATTCTGCGAGGATGTGCCGCATGGCTGTGCTGAGCAGGAACCATGTGACGGTGTCCGGCCGCGCCGGAGGCCCTGTGGTCATGCTGGCGCACGGGTTCGGGTGCGACCAGAACATGTGGCGTCTTGTGGTGCCGCTCCTGGAGAGTGACTTCACCGTGGTCCTTTTCGACCACGTGGGTGCCGGGCGCTCCGATCTGTCGGCGTGGAGCGAGGAACGCTATTCCTCGCTGGACGGCTACGCGGAGGATGTGCTGGAGATATGCCGTGAGCTCGCGCTCGGCCCGGTGACGTTCGTGGGGCACTCGGTGAGCGCGATGATGGGCGTCCTGGCCGCGGCACGGGAGCCGGAGGCGTTCGCCGGTCTGGTCCTGCTCGCCCCGTCGCCGCGCTTCATCGACGATCCGGCCACCGGCTATCGCGGCGGGTTCAGCGCCGAGGACATCGATGAACTCCTCGGGTCGCTGGATGCGAACTATCTGGGCTGGTCGGGCGCCATGGCTCCGGTGATCATGGGCAATCCCGAGCGGCCGGAACTGGGCGAGGAGCTGACCAACAGTTTCTGCCGCACCGATCCGGACATCGCCCGTGTCTTCGCCCGTGTGACGTTCCTGTCCGACAACCGCGAAGACCTCGCCAAGGTCACCGTTCCCACCCTGGTCGCGCAGTGTTCCATCGACGCGATCGCGCCCCCGGAGGTCGGAGACTTCGTGCGGGCCCGGATTCCCGGAAGCCGCCTTGTCACCCTGAACGCGACCGGGCACTGTCCCCAGCTCGCCGCGCCGGAAGAGACGGCGGCGGCGATCACCGACTTCGTCGGAGCCACGCGATGATGTCCAAGACCAGCGACGGCGGGTGCGGCGAGCGTCCCGATCCCGACGAACAGCCCGGAGACGATCACGCGGCGTTCTCCGCGCTGCTCGAGGACAGCGTCGAGGACCTGTACGAGAACGCGCCGTGCGGGTACCTCTCCACGCTCCTCGACGGCACCATCGCCAAGATCAACACGACGCTGCTCGACTGGCTCGGCTACGCCCACGACGACCTGGTGGGCCGCCGGACGTTCGCCGACCTGCTGACCGTGGGCGGGCGGCTCTACCACGAGACGCACTTCGGCCCCCTGCTGCGCATGCAGGGCGAGGTCAGCGGAATCGCCCTGGAACTCAAGGCGGCCGACGGCAGCCGTCTGCCCGTCCTTGTGACCTCCGTGGTCAAGACCGGCAGCGACGGACAGCCGCTGCTGATCCGCACCACCGTCTTCGACGCCCGCGACCGCCGCGCCTACGAAACCGAGTTGCTGCGCGCCCGACAAGAAGCAGAACGCGAACGCGAAGAACTCAAGCGACTCAACACCGCCCTCCAGCAGACCCTGCTGCCCCCGACGCTCGTGAGCGTGCCCGGTCTGGAAGTGGCCGCGCACTACCACATCGCCTCCGCCGACATGGTCGGCGGCGACTTCTACGATCTCTTCCCCCTGGCCGCGGGGACATGGGGACTGTTCCTGGGCGACGTGTGCGGCAAGGGCGCAGCCGCCGCGGCCGTCACCTCGCTGGCCCGCTACACCCTGCGTGCCGCAGCCGTCTACGACCCCGACCCGGCCGCCGTCCTGAGCAACCTCAACACGGTGCTCAACCATGAATACAACGGCCACGACCCGCGGTTCTGCACCGTCATCTTCGGTCTGCTCACCCCCGACACCGATCAGGGCGGCTTCCGCGTCACCCTGGCCAGCGGCGGCCACCCCCCGGCCCTGCTCATGCGCGCGGACGGAAGCACCGACGATCTGCCCACCCCTGGCGGACAGCTCATCGGCGCCCTGCCCGACGCCCATATCGCCACCACGACCATCCGCCTCACGGCCGGCGACACCCTGCTGCTCTACACCGACGGCCTCACCGAAGCCCACACGGTTTCGAGCAGCGACGACGACCGCTACGGGGACGAGGCCCTCCTCGACTTCGCCCGGGCGATGGCACCCACCACCGCCTCGGGTGCCATCGCCGCGATCCGCGACCTGCTCGACACCTTCGGCACCGGCGTCGACGACGACACCGCCGTCCTCGCCATCAGCGTGCCCCGACCCACCAGTGAAGAGCGGCAGTGACTCAGCTCGTCATCCGTACCCGGACCACCGGCGCCGGACCCGTCGTCGAACTGGCCGGCGAACTCGACTACGACAACGTCTCCCGGCTGCGCGAGCTCCTGCCTGAACTGTCGCTTCAAGCAGGCCAGCAGCTCGTCATCGACATGGCAGGCATCACCTGCTGCGACTCGAGCGGCATCACCGCCCTGATCGCCGCCCGCAACCACGCCCTGGCCGCCCACGCGGACATCGCCCTGGCAGCAGTCCCCGGTCGCATCAGCCGCATCTTCAACGTCGTGGGCCTCGGCCAGGTCTTCCCCACGCACCCCACCGCGCAGGACGCCGAAGCCGCCTGGACGGCGCTCTAGCCGACGGCGGACCGCAGGGCCGCCAAAGCCCGGTCCGCGTGGGCGCTCATCCGGAACTCGCTGCGTACCACCTCGAGAACGCGACGGTCGGGTCCGATGACGAAGGTGGCCCGTTTGGTCGGCAGCGGACCGAAGCCGCGCGCCACGCCGAACTGTCCGCGCACCACGCCCTCCGGATCCGACAACAGCGGGAAGCCGAGCGTGTGCAGCCCCGCGAACTCGCTCTGGCGCTCGACGGCGTCCGAACTGATTCCCACCGGCCTTGCGCCCACCGACGCGAACTCGGCTGCCAGGTCCCGGAAATGGCACGCCTCCGCGGTGCAGCCGGGCGTCATCGCCGCCGGGTAGAAGAACACCACCACCGGGCCTTCGGACAGGAGTGACGAGAGGGCTGTGGGCGTGCCCGTCTCGTCGGGAAGCGTGAAGTCCTCCACCAGGGAGCCGACTTGGATCCGGGTCATCGCTGCGCTCCTCGGCCGTAGTGGACGCGGGCGGGCGAAGCAGGCGTAGAGGTAAGAGGTGGACGAGGGGGGTGGACGGACACGAAGTCTCCTCACGGCTCGGCTGCACAAGGCAGGTGGCACGCGATACTACTCGGCGGTAAGGAGAGGTGTCTTCGGCCCGGTTCACCGCGGGCCCTGCGGCATGCGGCCGACATGCCTGAGCCCCTGGGGCCGCCCTGGTGCCCCAGGGGCCGATCAAGCGATGCGCACAGTGCGCATGGGCCCCGTTGTCAGGCCGCTTGAGCGTGCCCGGTCTCCTCGTCCTCGCGGACGGCCTCCGCGCGTACACGGGCACAGCTGGTGGTGATGAGACGGGAGACGTGCATCTGCGAGATGCCGAGCTCCTCGGCGATCTTGCTCTGCGTCATGTCCTCGAAGAAGCGCAGGTACAGAATGGTCCGCTCACGCTCCGGAAGCCGCCGCAGACCCGCCTTGGCGGACTCTCGGTCGGTGATGAAGTCATAGGCGGGATCGGACGCCCCCAAGGTGTCGGCCAGGCTGAATCCGTCCGGGTCGGAGGAGAGCTCGGCGTCGAGGGACAGAGCGCTGTAGCTCGTCATGGCCTCCAGGCCGTCACGGACCTCGTCCTCGGTCAGACCGGCCTGCTCGGCGATGTCCGCGATGCGGGGCTCGGCGTCGCCACCCGGCTGGTCCAACAGATCGCGGCGCGCGACACGGACCTTGTTGCGCAGCTCCTGGACGCGGCGGGGTACCCGTACGTCCCACATGCGATCGCGGAAGTGCCGCCGCAGTTCTCCGGTGATGGTGGGCACGGCGTAACTCTCAAAGGCCCCGCGCTCGGGCTCGTACCGGTTGACCGCTTTTATCAGGCCCATCGCGGCGACCTGCCGCAGGTCTTCGAGGTTCTCGCCCTTGTTGCGGAACCTGCCTGCGAGACGGTTCGCCATGGGCAGCCAAGCCGTCACGATCTCCTCGCACAGCAAGTCGTGTTCGGGCCCTTCATCGAGCGCGGCGAGGTGGGCGGAAGCTGCCTTGGTGTCGGGAGCATCGTCGTGGGGGCGCCGGGTCGCTGTACGACGACGGGCTGAGGGTGCATGGAGATCGGTAAGCATCAGTAATCGCTCCTCAACGGTGGGCCAACAAGTGACCGCGAGAAACGGGATGACCCGGAGCCGGACATCCAGCGGGAGTGGGCAGACCGCTCCCCGCGGATGCGCCTCCGGTCCGAAGCACGAAGTACGCCTGCCCCTCGACTCGGAGGGGAAACAAGTCGTACGCACCGACGTGGTCCCGCAACGGGTGAATGCCCGTTCCGATCTGCCGACGTGCGGCCCGTACGACCACCAAGAATCATGAGGACGTATCGCCCGTGATCGAGCGGGCACACGGGAAGCGCGCACACAAGAAAGGGGCACCACATGCCTGCTGGATCGAACAAGAAGCGTGAACGCCAGTACGAGCACATCAAGGAGAGCGTCGAGGACCGTGGGACCTCGGCCAAGCGCGCGAAGGAGATCGCCTCCCGCACGGTCAACAAGGAACGGGCACGTTCGGGAGAGTCGAAGACGGCCAGCAAGACGTCCACGCAGGACAAGAAGTCGGCGTACGAGCGAGGCGGGGAGCGCTCGCACAGCGGCGCGCAGGGCCCGACCAAGGACCAGCTGTACGCCGAGGCCAGGAAGAAGAACGTCGAGGGCCGCTCGTCCATGAACAAGAAGGAACTCAAGCAGGCTCTCGGCCGCTGACGTTGCCGCCGATCGAGCGACGTTCACGTTGCGGGGCGCATGCAGAGGAACGGATGGGGCACACGGGACGCGGGGTGCGAAGCGTCGGAACGGCCTCGGACGCTTGGCTTCGT